>JBCCJB010000308.1:0-5263 GCA_039028015.1 Planctomycetota bacterium | reverse complement strand
GAACCCATCAAGGCTCGATTGGCGTCATCGTGCTCAAGGAAAGGAATCAGCCCCGCCGACACACCGACCATCTGAGCCGGTGCAACGTCCATGTAAGACACCTGTTCAGGCCGAACAATTTCGAAGTCACTTCGGAAGCGAGCAATCAAGTTGGGACCTGGAACCAGTGCGCCATCCTTGACCTCCGTGTCAGCTGGAGCGACATAGGATTCACCTTCCTCATCGGCCCGCAGCCAGACGACTTCATCGGTCACCTTGCCGTCTTTCACGATGCGATACGGCGTCACCAAGAATCCGTAGTCATCAACCTTCGAATAGATCGCCAATGATGAAATCAGCCCGATATTGGTTCCTTCGGGCGTTTCAATTGGACAGATTCGGCCGTAGTGCGAAATGTGCACATCGCGAACCTCAAAACCGGCTCGCTTACGGTTAAGACCGCCCGGCCCGAGCGCCGAAAGCCTTCGTTCATGCGTCAATTGCGACAGTGGGTTCGTCTGGTCAACCACTTGAGAAAGCTCGCCACGACCGAAAAAGTAATCGATCGCTGCGGAGACGCTCTTGGGGTTAATCAACCCTCGCGGCGTCATGTCCTGGGCGTCCTTGACGGACATGCGCTCTTGAACGGTGCGACGAAGTTTCAGGAACCCCTTGCGGAGCTCTTCACTGGCCAACTCGTCGATCGTTCGCAATCGACGATTTCCCAGGTGATCGATGTCATCAATTTCAGCATCACTGTCGGCATCGAACAAATCGATCAGGTACCGAATCGACGCAATCATGTCGTCGGGCCGCAGGCACATTTCCTCTTCGCTGACGCCCAAGTCCAACTTCCGGTTGAGTCGAAATCGCCCAACTTTTCCGAGCCGGTAACGATTGTCATCGTAGAACTTTTCCTGGAATAGCGTCCGTGCCTTCTCGAGCTGAGGCGGGTTGCCGGGACGCAGCCGCTGGTAAATTCGAAGCAGGGCCTCTTCGTGACTGGCGGTGTTATCTTCAGCCAAGGTGTTGAAGATCAGCGGGACTTTGGGAAGGTCCATCGCTTGAACGGATTTCACACCCGCGGTCGCGATCTTTTCCGCCGTGTCAGTCGAAATTTTGTATCCCGCCTCGACGATGATTTCGCCGGCCCGCTCGTGGCCTGACGGGTAAACCACATCGTCAACGGCGATCTTGTTTTCGATCTTCGCTGAGTCCCCAGGACCCTTGAGCTTGATCTCGCCGGTTTCGTAGAACGCACCGAGCAGATCGGCGTCGGTGCTGTACTTCGGGTCCATCGCACGCAGCAGCATCGTGGCCGCAAACTTGCCGCTCTGATCAATCCGGACCGTCAGCGAGTCTTTCTTGGTCACGTTGACTTCGATCCACGAACCCCGCTCAGGAATCACGCGGCAGGAGGGCAACTTCCGGTCGGTCGTCGTATCCTGTTCGAGGACAAAATCGACGCCCGGGCTGCGGTGCAATTGCGAAACGACCACACGCTCAGCACCGTTGATGATAAACTCACCACCGCCCAGCATAATGGGCAGTTCACCCAGGTAGACTTCTTCCTCGATCGGCTCTTCTCGATTGAGCCGCAACCAAATTCGCAGTGGTTTGCCGTACGTCAGTCGGAGTTGCCGGCACTCTTGAACGGTGTAGCGAGGTTTTCCCAGCTCGTAATGCAGGTACTCAAGCGTCGTGTTGCCGTCATAGCTACTGATCGGAAAGATTTCCTTGAGCACGGATTCCAAACCGTGATCATCGCGACTCGTACTGGACGCATGCTCTTGCATGAATGCCGTGTACGATGCCGTTTGCAGGGCGGTCAAATCGGGCAGGCTGAACTGACCAAGTCCGGTTCCAAACCGGCGAACGGTAGTGGGCTCAAGGCGACGCTGAGTCGAAACTTCCATCTTGGATGCAAACTCCTTTGAGGAAACGTTGTTCTTTCGTCCTTACTCTTGGCAGCGCCCATCGTGTGCGGGCCGAAACCGATCAAGTAATTCCGAAAGCCAAATTCACCGGATGTCAGGCAAATCGCAGGTTTCCCAAACTCCATGCCGAGTTTGTCGCGTTGGCAGCATCCGGGCATGAGTGCACCGGTAGCCAGACCGGAGGCAGAAACCTCCAACGACAAAACCATTCAAACTGTTAGCTAACAGCGAACTGGACGACAAGAGAGTCAGAAATGAGCCCACGCAAATGAGACGGCGGCAGGAAATCCCCACCATTTTGCGATCAACCGAACACGCCATTAAAGAAGGTAGCAATGCGTGGGCCAATCGCAAAGGGCATGTGCAAAAAAAATCAATTTTTCAACTTAGCACGCTCTGCATTTTGCGAGCGTTCGCTGCCGGGCACGTCCTGTACCCGGCCCGTGGAGTCGCTGTAAGTACTTTGACTGAAACCATTTAAGCAAATGATATCAAACGGTGGACTCACAGAAGTCAGCCCGTGGCCGCGAACCGACCGCGTTCGTCTCCACGCATGGCGAACTCGCGGAGGACCACCGTAGAGTACGTCTACAACCAATCCGGTCAACATCTGATTTCCCGAATTTGGCCAACACGCAGCGCGACGCGGATTGCAACATCAGTTTCCGGACCGAAGCGATCAACGCCCCCGCGTCACTAACCGGCGAGCCAAACACGATTTGCGGCGTTCGGCGCATCTGAGCCTCATTTGAAAGCAAAACCGAACCCGATTGAAGAAAAATTGGCAAATGCGAAACGTTCACCGACCGCGACCTGAGTCCATGCCGCGATTTGGGCCCGTACCGCAAGGTTGGCCTATGCCCATCGTAGCGCAAGCAACGCTCTTCGCCGGCTAACTGCGGGAATCAGCTAACTGCGGGAAATGAACAATCGCAGAGAATAAGCTCGAATTTCTGCTTCTTTGCTTCTACTGTGCCGCCCAGTAGTCAATCACGACCACCTTCTCGAGGTGCGGCTTGAGCACTTCGACGAATGCCTTGTGAGCCGGATGTGGCAGATACGCGGCACGATCAGCCTCGCTTTTGAAGCTCACAAAGAAACAGTGTGTCAGTCCATCGTTGAGACCCTCGGGCGAATTGTTGGTGCCATATTCGAACGCTGCGATTTCGGGAATTTGCTCGGGCAGCTTTCGAAACGCGTCGACCACAACCTGAACGTCCGCTTCGCTGCTTGATTCTTTGAATCCAAACATGACCACATGACGCAGCAGCTTCTGCTCGCCAGGGCTCGCCTCATCCGACGCCGTCGCAGCAAACTGCAACCAGCCAAAAAGCCCGACCAAAATCGCGACAACCAAAACAGACTTCAACATTTTCAAAACTCGTTTTCGTGGGGAGTCAGCTTCCGCGAAGGCGATCAAACGTGAACAAGCCTGACGAATGACCATCGCTAAAGGCGATGTTATACGCGTATGAGCCAGCCGGTCGCATTGCGGCAATCGATAATGGCTGGGCTTCGGCGGCGCTAAGCACCGGAAGCATCGGGCTTGCCTTTTCAGAGGATGACTCGGACCCTTCGATTTGGCCCCTCTTTTCGCGACACGTTGCGCAAGGGCACGCGTCACGAAGTTGACGTGCTGTCCAGCGAGAGACGTGGCCGTCGGTCCAAGTGATCGCGATGCCCTGTTGACCCGTCTGACGATCGATCGATCGCTCAATTGCGCTCGGTGTTGGATCCGAATCGGTCATGGCTCAGTCACGGTCACCGGATCGATTGCCGAAGCCTGATCACATTGCTCCAAATCGAGCGATTCGTTGTCGCCTCGCTTCATAAGCATTTGATGGCCGAGTTCTAACGCTTCGATGATTCGATCGACGTCATAAACGCTTCCTCCCCAAGCGCCGCCACCGATCCGCTGCATGGCGGCCCAAAGCCGCGTGTCATCAGGCATTTCCGCTTCGGGCGCCAGTCCTTCGAACGTGCCTCGCGACGCGAGTGCGGCCTCAGGCGATACACCATCAACGGTCGCGACCAAGTCCACGCTCGCTTGCTGTGTCCGTCGATTGACTTCGATCTCAATCGTGTCACCGTCGCGAACTTTTCCGAGCGGGCCACCAGCGAGTGCTTCCGGTCCAACGTGCCCGATGCACGCTCCTGTGCTGACGCCTGAAAAACGAGCATCGGTCACCAAAGCGACTTCCTTGCCAAATGAAAGATGTTTGAGCGCTGAAGTGATTTGATACGTCTCTTCCATACCACAACCCAACGGCCCACGTCCCATCAGCACGATCACCTCGCCAGCGACAATCGGCTGGGACGTTTGACCTTTGACCGCTGCGATCGCGTCGCGTTCGGACGTGAACACCCGGGCCGGTCCACGCTTTCGATAAACATCATCGGAATCAATGACTGTCGGATCGATCGACGTCGATTTGATCACCGAGCCTTCTGGCGCTAGGTTACCGACCGGAAAACAAACCGTGCTTGTTAAGCCCGCAGCGGACGCCTGCTTCGGCGACATGATGACCGCGTCAGGATCAATGCCATCGGCCCGGCGCAAGCGATCGCGACAAACCTGCCTTCGAGTCCCGGCGTGCCAGCGATCCAGAATCTCATTCCACGTCATGCCTGCGATCGTTGTCGCTTCGCCGTGCCAAAATCCGGCTCGCCGCAAATGCCAAGCGACTTCAGGCACACCGCCGGCCAAGAAGAACTGAATCGTGGGATGACCGACGGGACCGTTGGGAAGACAGTCAACCAATCGCGGCACATCCCGGTTGACCCGGGCGAAATCGGCTGCCTTGGGCCGCGGCAAACCAGCTGCCGCAGCGATGGCCGGTATGTGCAACAGCAAGTTCGTGCTGCCTCCCACCGCAGCGTGCATCCACATCGCATTTTCGAGCGACTGTTCGGTCAGGATATCTTTCAAGCGCACCTGATTGTTATTCATCGCTACGGATGCCAGTGCCGTGTCGCGTGCCATTCGCATCCAAATCGGCTGACCGCTGGCCGCTAGTGCTGCGTGGGGGATGGTCATGCCAAGCGCTTCGGCAACCACTTGGCTCGTCGCCGCCGTGCCTAAAAATTGGCAACCACCGCCAGGCGTACCGCAGGCCCTGCAACCCGCGACCGACGCCTCCTCGAGCGACATCTCCCCACGCGTATAACGCGCGCCAATCGTTTGCACCTTCCCCGCGTCTTCGCCATCGATCGGTGGCAGGGTGACGCCGCCCGGAATGAGCACGTTTGACAGAAAGCTTGTCCCAGCGAGCGCCATCATCATCGCAGGCAAGCCCTTGTCGCAGGTCGCAATTCCGATGACGCCTTTTCGTTGGGGAAGCGATCGG
>JBCCJB010000307.1:0-5269 GCA_039028015.1 Planctomycetota bacterium | reverse complement strand
TCCGCCGCGCCACATCACCGGGCGACTCAAGTACCACTTGTGACTCGCCAACAATGGGTGGCAAGTCAGTCGGCACTGGGTCGTGCGGCAAACTGGCCAGCCGGTTCCGAAGACTTAGCTCGCTCCGCCGTTGACGTTCTAGCGCGTCGGGAGTGACCTCGATGGAAGACTCGCGGCGATCGCCGCCGGATGACGCATCCGAGTCAGGCAATCAGCCCACGCCCCATTTTTCCTGGAACCACGCCACACGGTCGGCACGGCGAGGACTGTAATTGGCGGTGGGCTTAAACCTCTGCCGCTCCAGAAAACTCAAACACGCGGCAGCGGGTACAAACGCATGCTGCGTGATGGCATCGGTCGTCTCAGCGTCGGCTTTCCAGTTGTACAGAATCGCCTTGTCGCGCTCGAACCACTCGTCCAGGTACGTCGCGTCCGTGCTGCTTACAACGACATACTCGTATTCTTTTTTGCAGAGGAAGCCGAGAATTCGACCAGCCATATCCCGCGTCTTTTCCAGATCGCCATCGAACGTTGCCGAAGCAATGTTCCAAACACTCGCAAAGCCATGCTCATCGGCGTCGTCGGGATTGAATTTAAGCACGATCGGCTCGGGCTTTTCTTCGGTGGCTTCTTGATCGTCAGTGTCTGAGGTCGCCATTCAATTCATGCAAAAATAGGGAGCAAGTGAGGCAGTATTAAACGGAGCTTTTTCGGGTTGGTCAATCCAGCCAAAAGCGGCATAATCGATTGCTGATGGATTGGCACGCGGCGATTGGCCGCATTACAGACGCAATGGAAGGCATTAGATCAAGGATGGCCGACCGGGGACCCTCAACTCGTCGCGTCAAGCGATCCCGCAAACGCGGGCGTTCCGCGGAACAGCCCTCGGATGAGTCAATCGCATCTGGGCTGCTTTTCCCAACCCCATCCGCAACGCGTCACCGGGATCACGCCGAACGATCAGCAGCCAAGCTGGCCGCGACCAGCCAGACGCTTCAAGGTTTTGGTGTCGATGCACTGAATCCGTATCCGAATCGTCCCATCGAGATGATCGGTGGTAAGACGTCGACACAACTTCGCGATGGTGTGCGTCAGGGCTGCCCCCCGGTTCCGGGTGTTTATGGCATGTTTGATCCGCATGGCGAACTCATCTATGTGGGTAAGAGTCAATCGTTGCGGCATCGATTGCTGAGTTACTTCAGCCAAACGGCCAAAAACGAAAAAGGCGGCCGAATCATCGACCAAACGCGAGCCATCCAGTGGGAAACGCAACCCAGCGATTTCGCGGCACGAGTCCGTGAGATGGGCTTGATTCGTCGCTGGACACCTCGCATGAATGTGCAAGGTGTGCCTCAACGTCAACGCCCGGTCTACATCGTGTTGGGACGCAAACCCGCCGAGATGTTTTATCTCAGCACATCACCACCAGTGCGACATGTTGTTGCCGTGGAAGGACCGTTCTACGGCGTCAACCGAATGAATCGCGTGATCGACGTGTTGAACAAAACGTTTGGGCTTCGTGATTGCAGCCAACAAACCGTATTTCAATTTGCCGAGCAGATGTCGTTGTTTGAATTGCAGCCGCGTCCGGGGTGCTTGCGGATGGAAATCGGGAATTGCCTGGGCCCCTGCGCCGCGGGATGCACCCGTGACGAATACCTGGAGCGCGTTAACGCAGCGGAGAGTTTCTTGGACGGTTTCAATGATGAACCGTTGGTGATGGTGCAAGAGACGATGGAATCAGCCGCTGAAAATCGCCAGTACGAACTAGCGGCCCGGGCACGCGATTCACTGACATCGTTGCAATACGCATCTCGCAAATTGGGTCTCTTGGCCAATGCACGCCAAAACTACTCGTTCATCTATGCCTCAAAAGGTTATGACGGACAAACCATCTGGTATCTGATTCGACGTGGCGAGATCATTGACGTGATGGCCGCACCCAAAAGTCGCGAGCGTTTTGATCAGTCAAAACCGCAACTGCAAGCATGGGCAGCGATGCTGCGAAAAAAGTATCAACGTTTAGGGTCAGAGCATCCGCACACGGTGCCGATTGTTGCCGCCTGGTTCCGCAAGCATCGCGGAGAAATTAAACAAACGTTTGCACCCGAGAAAGCAGGGCACCGTTATCATCGCGCCAAGCACGTGGCGTGAGACTGTTTCTTGACCGGTGCAACGCAATCTCCAGCGTGACGGCGTTCAATCACGCAGCAAACCAGCGGCAGCTCGATCCAGGACAAACGTGACCTTCGGATGGGTTTGCAAGAATGATGCGGGATGCCCCTTCGTCACGGGACCATCAATGGCTGCCGCGACTGCGGAAGCTTTTGATTCACCCGTGGCCAACAAAATAATGTGTTGCGATCGCAGGATCGTGCCAATGCCGACGGTGATTGCTTGCCGAGGCACATCATCGATGTCATCAAAGAAACGAGCATTGGCACGAATTGTGTCCTCGGTCAACTGCACGACACGTGTCAGCGAATCCGGTTCGGATCCCGGCTCATTGAATCCAATGTGACCATTGCGTCCGATGCCAAGCAATTGGCAAGACATGTCACCCGCCGCCGCGATCGCTTGCTCATAACGCTTCGCTTCCTGCTCAGGATCGACCGCATCGCCGCGGGGCAGATGCGTTTGGCTGAGGTCAATGTCGACATGGTCGAACAACTGACGATGCATGTATGTGTGGTAACTCTGTGGATGATCCTTCGCGAGCCCAACATATTCGTCCAAATTAAATGTCGCGACGCTGGCCATGGACAACTCGCCACGGGCGACGCGACCAGCCAGATCACAATAAACCGGCTCGGGCGTACTGCCGGTCGCCAACCCAAGTCGGCATGGCCGCGGACTCATCGCGGCGATCGAGATATGCTCCGCAATCCTGGCTGACACACGAATCGCCGCCTCAGCAGCAGTCGGTGCAATGTCGATGGAAACCCGAAAGTTCATCACCGCACGTTAACACGTTGCCCGATTCACTGCATTGTGGGTCCGACGTGTTTGGCTCAATTCGCGGGCTACATCAACGGTAACCAGTCAACTGAACCGACGGGATTGGCTGCTGACGTCACCAACGCACTTCCATTTGACTGACAATTCGACCGGCGAGGTCCTCGAGGGCACGCTGCATCGCCATGTCGATGGTCTGTCCAGCTTCGGGCACAAATCGTTCGTCCTGACTGAATAGGATGGCGAGGTCGTCGGCGGGTATCACCGAGTTTTGCAGCAGCAGCCTTCCTTGGCGATCGGTCCAAGTCGCACGAACCTGCACCGCCAAGTCAATCGCGCGAGCGTAATCGGAATCGGTCTCCGTCAGCACACGCTTGGATTCGTTGATGACTTCGCACCGCAGTACCGAATCAGCCGACGGGTCAGCGGTCACCTTATACGGCGTTCGCAATTCGATCTCGCGAATGACCAATTCAGTCAACCGAACCCCCAAATCATGTCGAAACGTCGCATCAGCGATCACGGGAACGTGCACAGTCCGGACCGTAGGCAAAAATCGAGCTTGGCTGCCCAGTTGATAACCAACACAGCCAGCCGTCATCGCGCAAACGCTCGCAGTCCAAACATGAACAAGAGCTCGCACCGGAGCCATCACCGAAGCACCGTTTCGCGTGATTCCCCTGAGGGCGACGTGAAGTTCAATTCAAGTGGCGACTTCACCTTTTGGTCTGGAAAAATCGTCTTTAACCAGGACAATCGTCGTGTCGGCACAGCGGGCTTTTCAGCCGTGCGTTCCAATCCCTCTCGGGCTCGATCGGCAAACGGCGTGTCGGAAAATTGATTGAGCACCTCTTGGTAGAACGTCGCGGCGGCGCGAAACTCACGTCGTTTCTCGCGATAGGCCGCACGTTCAAACAAATGTTCGGCTCGCAAATAAGCCACTTCTGATGACGCTCTCGCAAGCATCTGCGAGTACTTTTCGTCTTGCAAACGATCAGGAAATCGCTGTCGTGTTTTGGCGATCAACTGGTCCGCTTCTTCGAGCAACAAATTGGTGTACCGGGGACCGGCGTAAAGCTCCAACTTGCACTGAATCCCCATCATGTGAGCGAGAAAAAAGTAATCGCTCTCGGGATAAGTCTCCCGCAAATCCGTCAAGAACTCGTCGGCCATTTGATAATCTTCCTGACGGATGTACTCCGCCGCCGCGGCCATTGTGGCATCGTCCGCTAATCGACCCGTTGGATCGTCATAGCGAATTTGATCCAGAATCCTCACGGCATGCCCGTCGACATCCATTCGCGGTCGCGTCGAGTCGAACAAGTTAATGGGCAAACGGCTTCCGGTTGTCGCCTTTTCAGTATCAATCCAGTACTGGGTGATTGAAAACAACCGAGCTGCGACACGATCGCCATGCCGATTGCGAGGAAAGTCCTTTTGCAACTTTTGATAAACATCGCTCGCGTCGATCAGCTGATCAGCAAAGAACAGACTTTCCGCCTGCATGAACAATGCATCTTGACCCAACGCTGAATCAGGATCGGCTTCCGAAGCCCCCTGAAATAGCTCCGCCGCCTCTTCGAAGGTTTTGATCTGACGCGATCTTATTGCGGCATCTCCCGATGACGTTGATTGCTGTGCGGCAGCTTCGCGAAACATCGCATCGCCTTGCTGATAAAGCTGACGAGCACGATCGCTATCCAGCGGTTCTCGCATGGTAAGCACGTTGGTCGTGGTGCGAATCGATCGTTTGGTGCGGTCCCACCATGATTTTTCGTCAGCCGGATTGCTTTGGACAGGTGGTGTGGTCGCGTTTGCTCCTTGAGCAAATGGGTCTTGCGTAAACGTTCCTTGCGCGGCCGCCCGCGACGCAGTCACCGTGATCATGCTCAGCAGCAACGTGAGGATTGCTGCGGTCGTGTTGCTTGATGCCGAATCCATATTCCCTCGCATCGCATTCAATCCTTTTCCGTGGTCAGTGCCCTGACATAGGGCTGCATGCGTGGCGCCCGGCCGAGCAATCGGACCAAGATCCGCGACAACAATTCACGCAATTCGTCAATGATGATTCCCGACGGTCGCGTGATCGCGTCTTCAAAACGCTGCCTAATTAGTTCGGTCGATGATGGTTGATCAATCCAAGCTTTCGTCAGCTCACCAAGCGATTCCAGTGCTTGATGCGACACCGAAACCAACCCCGCTTCACCGGCGCGGCAGCTGCGGCAGACGACGCCACCACCTTCAATCGAAAATGCTAACCGTGGTTGACGATTCGAATCAGGATCGTCGTTCGCATTTGGCGGCGCGGCCGGAC
>JBCCJB010000306.1:0-5292 GCA_039028015.1 Planctomycetota bacterium | reverse complement strand
GCCACCGGATAAAAGGATCTTAAATTCATCGTCAAACTGTCGTGCCAACTCGTCAGTACCAGGGAATCCAACATGGGCGGCTTCGATGATCCCAGAGGGTGCGATCAACAATGTCAACGGGATTTTGGATACCTCAAACGTCTCCGCGAATTCGCCCTTGGGATCGACGGCGAGTTCGATCTTCCAATCCAGCTGGCTTGTAAAACCCTTCACATGTGCTGCAAATTCACCGACGTTGACGGCGATGAAGACCACGCCTTTGTTCGCGTAGCGTTTGCAGGATTGGGCGATTGTTGGCATGGCTTCAATGCACGGACTGCACCACGTCGACCAAAAGTCCAACACAACCAGCTTGCCTTTGAGTTGGTCTGACGTGACTTTCGAACCATCGAGCATTGTCAATTCGAACTGGGGTGCTTTCGTCCCCAACAGCGGATGAAGATCGGCTTGATTGGCCTGTGCTAGTTTGAACGCTTCGATCGAAGGGAATTCGCGTGCGCCTTTCGGCTTGGCGTAGCGAAATAGTTTGTCTTCCACTTCGCCTGCAATTCGCCACGAGATGAAGTCGTATCGCAGGGAATGCCCATAACCCTCCGGTACGGCGACCTGACGTGTGGCACGCAGCATTGGGGTCAAGTCAAGCAATAGCCTCAAAGGTTTGGGAGACGGATCAGTTGTGATCCATAAATCCCACGTGACACCATCATTTTGAACGCCGCGGAACCGATAAGAGTCGACTCGCCCACGGAATTGAGTCTTCTCGATGAAATCGACACGTTTCATGCCCGCCAAAAACGTGTAGGCAGGGTCAACACCGGCCAATGCGAGTGACAACACAGGTTCAGGGTAGGTACCCAAATCAATCGGCAGTTGATCAACCAACGACTGATTGTCGATCACACCTGACAGATTCATGAACGCATCGACATCGAGAGCGACCAAGCTGGTGGTACCGTCGCAGTAAATCCGTCGTCGATCCGTAGGTGTTTTGTAATAGATCGTGTAACGATCGGGCTCACGCGACGCGATCTGATAGGTCGATTCTTCGGTCTCAACCACAACACCATTCATGACCGTCTCTGCGGAAAGACGCACCGTGGCTCGAGAGACTTCAGCGTCTGAGATCGAGGCGAACAAGGGAATCAATCGCTCCGATACCTCTTCGCTCAGGTCCAACGTGGCTGCCGTTTGATCTTTTGCCGCTGACGACTCAGCATCACGTGAATCGTCAGCCAATAGCGGCACCATCAAAACCGTCGAGCACATTCCCAGTGGAACGGCGATTCGATGAATTAGCCAAACAACGTTAGCCGTGGTCTTCGCAACGAGAGACTGACCAGGAACTGCTTGAGCCTCGTGCGAGTGCCATGAAATAAAGCCGTCCCAAGAAGCAACCCGCTGCCGACGTGATGTCCATCTCATGTGTCAGCTGGATCGAAGGAACGCGGCGCTCTGACTAATGCTCTGCAGCGGCGCCGGCGATTGATCTTGTTCAACGTGGCATTGATCAACGCCGATTGATTTGGCAAGTCGCATGACGTTTGGAATGGGGATCACGCCATCGCCCAATTCCTCGAAAGCCGTTTTGGGAACCTTGGCCTCGTCAAAAATCACCGGCGTTCCCTCCTGCAAATCCTTGAGGTGCACTTGGCTGATACGCCCAGCCAACCGCTTCATTAACTCCAGTGGATCGTGACCGCCGATCTTGGCCCAAAACACGTCCAGCTCGAATTCCACAAATTGTGGATCAAATCGCTCGATGAAGATATCAAACGCCGTCGTTGATTGATCACCTTCACCAAGCGTTCCAAATTCAAATGCGTGGTTGTGATAACACATTCGCATTCCAGCCTTCCGCGTTGCTTCTGCGGCCGTGTTCGTTCTCGATGCGATCGCGCGGCATTTGTCGGCCGTGTCACGTTGCGTGCGAGCGATGTAACCAAAAACAATGTGTCGTAAGCCAATTCGTTCGGCCCATTCGATGGTTTGGTTGATACTGGCGACATCTTTGCGATCAGGAGCTGTGATGACATTGAAGTCCATAAAGCCGCTGTGAACCATCAAGCCTGCGTCACGAGCCATACCCGCCAGCCCGATCGCGTCTTCATCGATGCTCATCAATTCGACTTGGCGATATCCCGCATCCGCGATTGCTTTGAGTGTTGATTTGGGATCCTGTTTCATCTGGTCTCGGACCGTGTAGAGCTGCAAACCGATTCGGTCCAGATACGGCAAGTCGCCATCGACGTTATCGCTGGATTTCGTCTGTTTCGACTTCGACGGACTCGATTCATCCGCCCACGATTCCAATGGGTGACGCAGCCAAGCGGTCAATGCTGCAGTCGACAGGAGCTGAACAGCCCGACGGCGATTGATGGACATGTTTCTCAGTGATCAGAAGTTTAGATTGGCATGAGCGGAAGGCGTCAAGTCGCCAGATCGATAACTCGCTACGACTCGCGTCGCTGTCGTTGACGCCGGCTGTACCGCTGCAGTGTTTTGCGTTCGGCCGAAGTAAGGCTGTCTTCGCCCAACGCATGAATTTTAGCCAAAATCCGATCCGCTTCCTCCGCTTCCGCTCGCAATTTTCTATCTGGATCGTGAATCTTGAGCTTCGCGCGCCGAGAGCGATCTCGCATGGCGAGCGGTAATTCCGTGATTCTGGACAAATCGAGCTGTCGAAAACTCCAGCCTCGGTTCACATACAAAAACCCAAATGTGGCTCCGGCGAGGTGGACTTCATAAGCGGTGGGCGAACCGTTTCCGATGATACCCATCGCGCCCAACAGGTCCGCAGCGACCAACACCATCGCCAAAACCCAAGCCTTCATCGGAAAGATGAACATGAAGAGCACTTCTTGATCGGGGTAATAGCAGGCGAACAAAACCATCACCGCGACCACGGCTCCGCTAGCTCCGATCGTCACGCCGGGTGCCACGCTTTGCGACAGGATCAAACCGGTCACCCATGGCTTCAAAACCGCCGTGATGCCACCAACGATGATCGCGGCGAGATAAACCTTCAGGAATTCCTGGCCGCCAATTCGTTGCTCAACGGCTCGTCCGAATACGAACAGCACAAACATGTTGAACAACAAATGGAAAATCTTAGACGTGTCATGCAAGAAGCCATAAGTCAGAACTTCGTAGATTCGCCATGGCTCCAGCAGCGTTTGTGGCCGCACGCCAAACCAAGTAATCAGCCCAGCGCCTTCCGAATCAGAAACGACAATGTCCAACAACCAAACGATCACATTGATGATGATCAATGTGACCACAATGCTTCGCGGACCATTCAATGATCCTCGTTGGGCTCGATCCCATGGCGTCATGTCGTCGCGACCGTAATCGCGATCATAAAGCCCCATTAGTGAGTCCAGTCCGTGAGATTGGTTGGCGGTTGATTAGTCAAATTGGACCTCACCGACACGATCGATCGCGTTAAGTTTCGCAAGTGCGATGATCAAGGATTGCGTTCCCAAGCGAGCATGGCCCTGTGCCGCCAACGCTTGGTAAAGTTGCCGTGCTTGAGCGATCCCAGGCAAACAAAGATTCATCGCTGTGGCCTCTTGGAGGACAATGCCCATGTCTTTGATGAAGTGCTCAACAAAAAAACCTGGGTCAAAATCACCTTTCAGAATACGTGGAGCAAGCACGGATAAAGCGACACTTCCCGCTGCACCTTTTGAAACACTTTGCAGTACCGATTCAACGTCCAAACCCGCTCGCTCGGCATACAAGAGCGCTTCGCAAACGCCAATCATTGTCGAAGCAATCAGGGTTTGATTGACCATTTTGGTATGCTGACCCATTCCAGCGGCGCCCTGATGCACAATCGTCTGACCCATGCACTTCCAAAGTGGTTCCAGTGAATTCACCGCGTCTGCGTCACCACCGATCATGATTGACAATGCGCCCGATTGAGCTCCGATGTCACCTCCGCTGACCGGAGCATCAAGCATCACTGCCTCGCGCGATAATGCGACCGCGGCTAGTTCCTTTGCCAGTGACGGCGAACTGGTCGTCATATCAACAAAGATTTGACCGGGCCGACAGTTTGCCAGCAGACCACGATCACTCAGGTAGATATCGCGAACATCATCTGGCGTGCCGACAATCGAAAAGATCACATCACAACGATTGGTCAGGTCGTTAGCGGCTTCAAGTCGGTGTGCTCCCGCATGAACTAGTGAGTCGCATTTCGATGGCGTCCGAGATGTCACATGGACTTCATAGCCGGCATCCAAAATGCGTTTGGCCATGCTGTGACCCATCACACCAGCCCCGATCCAACCAACGGATGTTTTGTCAGGACACACCGAGTCGGACGCGTGTGACTGGCTCGCTTCGGTATGCATATTCCGTTGCCGCGTCGCGTTAAAACTTGGGCCGATTCAGGATCTCACGCATCAGAAATGCTTGCTTGATGCCTCCGGGTGCGCGGAGCAATTCGACCAAAGCCTTGGCATCAGCGCTTGGGGTCCGTGTCCGAGCCGCGGAATCGGAAGCAGCCCGCGAGCCCATTCCGGTCGAGGTGTCGCGTTTTGACGTCGCCTTGGGTACGGAGACGAATTCGGAGTTTTGCTTACCAGGCTCAACGATTTCAGCAACCAGAATGGGTTCGTCATGGTCATCCCATGCGTCATCAACGCCAGTCTGGTCAAGCTGCGTCCGCCTTTCGCGGCGACGATTGGAATAGGGACGAGCACGTGAAGCCTCGGCGCGTCGCTTGGATTCGGCATCCAACGCTTTTTGCTCAGCGGCCTTTCGCTGACGAAGTGCCGCCGCACGTTTGAGGAAATCCTCGAGATCATTTGGCATCAGTGCGGTCCCTAGCGATTGTTTTCCCGACGTTCCTGACGGCTCTCGTCGTAATCGGAAGTGGAGCCCGCCAGTGCACGACGCATTTCGGTGTCAGCATTGACGTTTTGCAAGCGGTAGTAATCCATGATCATCAATTTGCCGGTGCGAAACGCATCAGCCATGGCTTTGGGCACGGCAGCTTGCGCCTCGACCACATCAGCTCGGCTCTTTTCGATTTTGGCTTGCATTTCTTGCTCTTCCGCAACGGCTGCGGCTCGTTTCATTTCGGCATTGGCCCTCGCGACCGCAGTATCCGCTTCCGCTTGATCGGCTTGCAGTCGAGCACCGATATTCGCACCCACGTCAATATCGGCGATATCGATTGATACGATCTCAAACGCGGTTTGAGAATCGAGTTTCTTGGCAAGAACCGCTTTGCTGATCACATCGGGATTCTCTAGAACCGCTGCGTGATCAGCCGCACTGCCG
>JBCCJB010000305.1:0-5325 GCA_039028015.1 Planctomycetota bacterium | reverse complement strand
TGCCGCAGGTGAAACAGTGGATCAGCACCGCGACGGGACCGGTAATCGGTTCGCCGTCTTCGGTTACCGACTGATCCACGATGCCCGCAAGATTCACGCCATCAGCGGTATCAAAAGCAATGCGATACGACCGACGCTGCATCAACCAGCTGGGATCGCGCCGTTGGCACTTTCGCCAATGCGACCAGCGGTGAAAGCTTCCGCCATCGCGCGAGGCACTTCAGCTTCAGCCAACACCAAACGCGATCGATTGTCCGACACCTTCGCTTTCATCTGCTGTTCCACCGCGATGGCCTCAGCGCGTCGACGTTCGGCTTGGGCGCGTGCAACCCGCGTGTCCGCCTCGGCTTGGTCGCTTTGCAACCGTGCGCCGATATTTTCGCCAACGTCAATGTCAGCGATATCGATCGACACGATTTCAAAGGCCGTCTGCGCATCAAGGCCACGTGAGAGAACGACTCGCGTGATCATGTCGGGATTTTCAAGGACGGCGAAATGGGTTTCGGCCGACCCAATCGAACTAATGATCGCTTCACCCACGCGTGCAATCACGGTGTCCTCGGTGGCGCCGCCAATCAACTGTTCGATGTTGGTGCGAACAGTCACTCGGCCACGAACACGAAGCTCAATCCCGTTCTTTGTGATCGCTGAAAGCGTCGTCTTGCCACTTCGCTTTGGGTCCGGACAGTCGATCACTTTCGGGTAAACGCTGGTTTGGACCGCATCAAGGACATCTCGGCCGGCAAGATCAATTGCAGCCGCTTGATCAAAGTCCAGCGGTATCTGCGCGCGGTGCGCGGCAATGATGGCGTGAATCACATTCATCACGTTACCACCGGCCAAGTAGTGCGCTTCCAAACGTTTGGTGCTGATTCCATCACGACGTGAAATGTTCAAAGCCGCTTGGGCTGCCATCACTTTGGCTTGAACGATGACGTTGGGATTCACCTTGGTGAAATGCATGCGGATCAAATTGAACAACTGCACGTCGGCTTGCGACATGTAGGCTTGAAACCACAACTTGCCGTAGCGGAGAAAGAAAAATCCCAACAGCGCCAGCAAAAAGAGCGCGAGCAAAATCCCGACGAGTGCGGCCAACGAGGAAGCACCAATCTGGTTTCGTTGTGCGAGCTGTCCGACGAGCGGAGCCAGCAGATTCGGTTCAAGCAGCATAAGATTCATGTTTGATTCATCGGCGAAGCGATCCACAAGTCCTAAGAATGATATCCGATCACGCTGCTTCGGGGCACCGTGAGCAAGCGTTTCAGCTCGCGTCTGAGCGAATTTGGGATCCGTTCGGAGGCGATTTCGACGTGTTGTTTGGGAGTCACCACGGCGGAGTCTGCTGGCCACCGTGGAATGACCGACGTTTTTGCCGAACCGATCTTCAGGGTGGTATTTGACCTCACCTTCCTGCTGGACGGTGATCGATAAATCGCCGCAAACCGGTGCACGCCAACCCGCATGGTACGTAGCGTCTGAGCAGTGCGTTGCGTCACGAGCCATGGTTGGTTGCGGCGGAGACACTGCATTACGAGCGCGGTCTTATTGCTCGTTGTTGAAAGTTGGCAGACAAATATCGAAAGGGACGGATTCTTGATCGCTCACCGGCATGTCGGATCACGCCACCGTCGCGGTGTCCCAGCAACTCGCGAATTTGCTGGCTCGACGAGACCGATCCAGCCATTTTGCAACGGGAAATTTGCTCAAAACGCAGCCGTCGCTGGGGCAGTACTGCCACCCTTCGCGTTGTTTGGTGGCGGGCAGTTGGCGATTGAAAAGTTCGACGAAAGACGAGCTTGGATGTCGCAGCGTTAAATGTGCATAATTAGGTATGGATTTACCGATGAGCCAATTCGGTGGCTCAAACTTTTGGAACCAATCGAAAGGTAGAACGATGTCGTCGTCTGTGGTGTCACATTCGGAAAGCACTGACTTTGTTGTTCACGCGACCACGCCTGATCCCCACGTGGATACCGGAGCGTGGCGGCGTTTTTCCGGCGATGCATGGCGGACTGACATCGACGTCCGGGCCTTCATCCAAGCCAACTACACGCCCTATCACGGCGATGAATCGTTTTTGCAGCCACCGACGTCACGCACTCGGGTTTTGTGGGCCACGCTTAAAGAATCGCTTGCCGCCGAACATCAAGCGGGTGGTGTTCTGGACGCGGACACACGCGTTGTCGGACGCGTGGACTCGCACGGTCCGGGCTACATCGATCAGACGCTGGAGCAAATCGTCGGCGTTCAAACCGATGCGCCGCTCAAGCGTGCCATGCTGCCCTATGGCGGTTTGCGGATTGCTCAAAAGGCGTTGGCCGCACATGGTCGCGAGATGCATCACGAGCTGGCCGACTTCTTTCAGTCGCATCGCAAGACGCATAACGACGGCGTCTTTGATTGTTACACAGCCGATATTCGCAAAGCGCGTTCGGCGGGAATCATCACTGGGCTTCCTGACGGTTACGGCCGCGGACGAATCATTGGGGATTACCGCCGCGTCGCTTTGTATGGCGTCGATCGATTAATCGAAGGCAAGCAGGCCGACCTGCAAGCTGGCGAATCCGAGACTTTCTCGGAAGCATGGGTTCGAGAACGGGAAGAAACCGCCGATCAAATTCGTGCACTCAAGGCACTGAAAAGGATGGCCCAGTCGTATGGCTTTGATATTTCCAAGCCAGCCACAAACGGTCGCGAAGCGGTTCAGTGGACGTACTTTGGCTACTTGGGCGCCATCAAAGAGCAGAACGGTGCGGCGATGTCGTTCGGTCGCGCGAGTACCTTTTTCGATATCTATTTCGAAAGGGACTTGGCGGAACAGACCATCACGGAAGAAGAGATCCAAGAGATCATCGATCATCTTGTGATGAAGATGCGCATCGTTCGCTTCATTCGCACGCCCGACTATGACGAGTTGTTCTCGGGCGATCCGACGTGGGTCACCGAATCGATCGGTGGCATGGGTGACGATGGACGTCCCTTGGTGACCAAGTCCAGTTTTCGAATGTTGCACACCTTGGTCAATCTTGGCTCCGCACCGGAACCTAACTTAACCGTGCTTTGGTCAGCTTCGCTGCCCGATGCGTTCAAGCGTTACTGTGCGGACGTGTCGATCAAGACAAGTTCGATTCAGTACGAAAATGACGATTTGATGCGGCCCTACTGCGGCGATGACTACGGCATCGCGTGCTGTGTGTCGGCGATGCGGATCGGCAAACAGATGCAGTTCTTTGGAGCCCGTGCGAATCTTGCGAAAGCCCTCTTGTACGCCATCAACGGCGGTCGCGACGAAAAGAGCGGCGATCAGGTGGCGCCCGCAGCGGAGCCGTTCTCGGGTGACATTTTGGATTACGACGATCTGGTGCGACGCTATGACGTGATGTTGGATTGGTTGTCTGAAACCTACGTCAAGGCGCTCAACATCATTCATTACATGCACGACAAATACTCGCCCGAACATCTGATGTTTGCGTTGCATGATCGTGAAATTGTCCGCACCATGGCCGCCGGCATCGCTGGCTTATCCGTCGCGGCGGATTCGTTGTCGGCCGTCAAACACGCGACCGTTCATGTCATTCGTGACGATCGAGGTTTGGCGGTGGATTACGAAATTGAAGGCACTTATCCCGCGTTCGGAAATCATGATGAGCGAGTTGATTCAATCGCTTCGGAGTTAATGGAGCGATTTATGACTAAAGTTCGTGCTCAACCTTGCTATCGAGGATCGATCGCCACGCAGTCCGTCTTAACGATCACGTCCAACGTGGTGTACGGCAAGAAAACAGGCAGCACGCCGGATGGTCGTAAAGCGGGTGAACCATTCGCACCGGGCGCCAATCCGATGCATGGACGTGATCGTCGTGGTGCGATTGCTTCGATGGCATCCGTGGCAAAGTTGCCCTACGACCATGCGCAGGATGGCATCAGTTACACCTTCTCGATTGTTCCCGAAGCGCTCGGCAAGAATCATGATGCCCGGGTGACCAATCTATCTGGTTTGCTGGACGGCTACTTTGCGGAGACGGGGCATCACATCAACGTGAATGTCTTTGAAAAAGAAACGCTGCTGGATGCAATGGAGCATCCGGAAAAATATCCCCAATTGACCGTTCGCGTTTCGGGCTATGCCGTCAACTTTGTCAAGCTGACCCGAGAGCAGCAGCTCGACGTGATTCATCGAACCTTTCATGAATCGGTGTGATGAACTTTGAAGACGTCGACGGTTGCGTGCATTCGGTCGAAACGTGCGGCACGGTTGATGGTCCAGGGCTTCGCTATGTCTTATTTCTGAGTGGTTGTCCGCTTCGCTGCCAGTACTGCCACAATCCCGACACGCAGGGCAAACCGTCCGGTCAACGTCGGACTGCGGGCGAGGTCGCCAGCGACATGGTGCGATACCGCAATTTTATACGTCGCGGTGGCGTGACGATCAGTGGCGGCGAACCGTTGGTGCAGCCACGGTTCACGCATGCGATCTTGCACTTAGCGCGACAAGCCGGGCTGCATACCGCCTTGGACACGTCCGGTTTTCTTGGTGCCCGTGCCACAGATGACCTGCTCGCGTGCACCGACTTGGTGCTTCTGGACATCAAGAGTTTTGTGCCAACGACTTACCGTGACGTCACGGGTGTGTCGCTCAAGCCGACATTGGAGTTCGCCAAACGACTCGATCGAATGCGAAAGCCCGTTTGGATACGGTTCGTGCTGGTCCCCGGATTGACCGATGAAGAAGCCAATCTAACTGGATTGGCCGGATTTGTTGCAACGCTCGGCAATGTGGAACGCGTCGAAGTGTTGCCTTTTCATCAAATGGGCGAGATGAAGTACCAACAAGCTGGTATCGAGTATCGCCTCGAGGGCGTTCCAACGCCGACCGCTGATCAAGTTCAGCATGCTCGGGATGTGTTCCGGAGTTATGGAACCGACGTTGCGTGATTGAGCTAAGTGGTTCGTGTCGCGTTTGCATTACGCAATTGCGAGGGCGGCGGCCGATCGGATTTGCTCCCGGTCCACCCGCAACCAAGATTCTGTTCCACGCTGCGTGGTTTGATCCGGTGAAAGGATGCGCTGATAGTTGTTGGATCCTGGTTCGCCTGTAGGCGATGGCGGCGAATCGAGCTTTCTGGAATGCAGGACTCGGACGACGCCGGCCAGGGTTTCACCGATCGGTTCGACACCCAATACCAGATGATCGAGTGCGGGCTGGGTCGATGTCGTCCAATCGTAAAACCAATCGCCGTTGATCCAGTCGGGCACAGCTGATGTCGCCAATGACGCATCAACCAAATTCGCGTTCGGCAAGCGAGATACCGTTTGTTTGGC
>JBCCJB010000304.1:0-5340 GCA_039028015.1 Planctomycetota bacterium | reverse complement strand
CGCTAACCGAAGTTTGGACCGATACAAACCGATCTGAAATTTATGGAGAAGACCCAACTGCACCACGTGAGTTTGTAACTCAAACATGGTATCCGGCCGATCCCGTGAACCACTGCATCAACGCCGTCCAGCAAGGGCGCGATTGACGCATGATTGGCTAGATTCCCCTGAAACCAAATCAAATCATCTTGGTCCTGCGATTTCGCCTGACGCGATAAAGCATGAATTTGATGCCCCTTCTGCAGCAACAGCGGCATAAGGGTTTGACCGACAAATCCGGTGGCGCCCGTGATGGCGATTCTCATCCAGCGGTGATCCTGAAAGCGGTGGGAGTGATCTTTGACGGCGATTATGACGCCGTTGGGTTGAGATTTGAACGAATTGAGCTGGTGGGAGCGAGGATTGCGACTTACAACGCCTCGATTCAATTCACACCACGTTTTCATCCCATCCTGTTTTCGAAGCAACGCATCTTGTCATCCACCGCTACCGCCGATTCGGACCCTCTCACGCCGATCACTCGAGATGAAATCCGGAACGTTGTGATCATCGCGCATGTTGATCACGGCAAAACCACGCTGGTCGACTGTTTGTTGCGGCAGAGCGGGCAATTCCGCGAATCGGAACTCAAGGGCGAGCGCATCCTTGATTCCAACGATCTGGAACGGGAGCGCGGAATCACGATCCTTTCAAAGAACATTGCGATTCCGTATCGCGGTGTCAAAATCAATCTCATTGATACGCCAGGCCACGCGGACTTTGGCGGCGAGGTTGAGCGCGTTGTGAAAATGGCTGACGGCGCGTTGGTGTTGGTTGATGCCGCCGAAGGGCCAATGCCTCAAACCCGTTTTGTTTTGGAAAAGGCGCTGCAGGCAGGTGTCAAACCAATTGTGGTGGTCAACAAGGTCGACCGTCCCGATGGTCGTCCCGCTGATGCGTTGGATGAAGCTCTGGAATTGCTGGCGGATCTTGGCGGTGAAGAACAGCTCGATCAAGCCGCGTTTGCATTCACCAGCGCGAAAGAAGGCTACGCGACACTCGATCCGAATCAACCATCCGAAGATATGCGGCCACTGCTTGATTTGTTGGTGGATCATCTTCCGGGACCCAGCGTTGCCATGGATGCGCCTTTGCAGATGATTGTCACCACGTTGGACTGGAGTGAATACGTCGGCCGCATCGCTGTCGGACGCATTAACGCTGGGAAGATCTCGACCGGTCAAATGGTTGATCTGCACACCATAGACTGCGACGGTAATCCGGTGACCCGCAAAGTGAAACCGTCGGCGTTGTACACCTTTGACAATTTGGGTCGCGCCGCCGCCTCGTCTGCGGGCGCCGGTGATGTCGTTGCGATTGAGGGGCTCGAAAGCGTTGAGATCGGCGACACCATCACGCAACGAGATCAAGGTCAAGCACTCCCACGTTTGACCGTCGATGAGCCAACCTTGGAAATGGTTTTTGGTGTCAACACATCACCAATGGTGGGTCGGGAAGGCAGGTACGTTACCACGCGACAGATCAAAGCTCGCTTGGAAAAAGAGCTCGAAAGAAATGTGGCCCTTCGAGTTCGTATGATTGAAGGCACGGAGGCCTACGCTGTCGCAGGTCGCGGCGTGTTGCACCTTGCGATCCTCATCGAAACGATGCGTCGCGAAGGTTACGAGCTATCTGTTGGGAAACCACGCGTTGTCTTCAAACAAATCAACGGCAAACAACACGAACCATTTGAAACACTTCGGATTGAAGTCCCCACTGATGCCATGGGGCCGGTGATGGAATTGGTGGGCAATCGGCGTGGTCAGTTGGATGAGGTCAAGCAACGCGGTGAGTACAGCTTGCTCAAATTTGTGTTGCCTTCGCGTGGACTGATCGGTCTGCGAACCAAGCTGCTCAATGCGACGCGTGGCACAGCAATCATCCACCATAACTTTGAAAGTTATCGCCCCGTTGATGGCGATGTCCCCAAACGAGCCAACGGCGTTTTGATTTCGATGGTGTCGGGCAAAGCGATGCCGTTTGCCTTGTTTGCACTCCAAGATCGCAGCGAACTGTTTGTGCCACCGGGCACGGAAGTCTATGAAGGAATGATCGTCGGCGAAAACGCCCGCGATAATGACATGACGGTCAATCCATGCCGTGAAAAAAAGCTCACCAACATGCGAGCCAGCGGCAGCGACGAAAATGTGATCTTGAAACCACCACGTGAGCTGTCGCTTGAGGCGGCATTGGAATACATCGAAGACGACGAAGTCGTCGAAGTCACGCCGCAGTCAATTCGGCTTCGCAAGGTTCTTTTGAAAGAGTCGGATCGTCGGCGTCAGGGCCGAAAAGCGTGACGATTTACAATCGGATTGGCATCACCCGATCTCGCTCTTTTCAGGATGATGCGTTCAGATCGCTTCGCTGCCCCGTTCGCCAGTTCGTATTCGAACGCAATCATCCATAGGCAAAACAAACACTTTGCCATCACCAATTTCGCCTTGGTCGCCGCTGCGACCACCCTGCATGATTGCATCGATAACGGGCTGAACAAATTCGTCGTTGACACCGATTTGCAGCTGAACTTTCCGCAACAACTTGACTGAGAAGTCACCTTTGAGACGTACTGCGGATTGTCCTCGCTGGCGACCAAAACCCTGACAATCGACCACGGTCAAGCGATGCACTTCGACTTTGGTGAGAGCTTCTTTGACTGCCTCCAGCTTCGACGGCTGGATGATGGCAAGGATCAATTTCATCACAACCAGCGTGGTTGAAGTTCGTTGCGGGAAAGCATGCAACGTGCGGAGGCTGACAGACGCTCTGCCACGCAATTTAAGAAAACCCCGACCCGCGACAAGTGAGGCGGACACCTATCGCGGGCCATTGGGGCTTCTTCTGGCCCAGGCAAGAGCCGAGAAGATCAGTGTCGAATCAGCACCGCTGTCAAACACCCGAATAACCGCCGTAGCAGATACCCCGGGGCCGCTCCGCCATCGAATTTCCCAAACAAGCTTGGGAAGAATCGATGACAGAGCCGCGGTGGGTAGATTCTCATATTCCTTTCACCGACAGATAAGTCAGCAACTAAGCGATCGAGCCGCCTGTCACTGCATCTGAAGGATAGGCATGCATGCCGTGTTCGCTGATATCCAAACCAGCCTGCTCTTCTTCAGCGGATACTCGAAGCTGACCAATTGCCTTAAGCACGAAGAAGACAATTGCCATGGTGATGAACGCCCATGCACAGATCGAAACGGTCGCGATCGCTTGCACTCCGATATAACCACCACGCGTGAGTCCGTCCGGAATCGCGGTCCCAAATAAACCCGTTGCGATGCCACCCCAGACTCCGCAGAGCCCGTGCACGGGGAACGCACCAACCGGGTCGTCGATCTTAAGCTTGTCAAGCAGGATGACACCTAGCACAACAACCGCACCGCCGACGGCACCAATCAAGATCGCCATCTGCTGGGTCACTTGATCGCAGTTGGCCGTGATCGACACCAAGCCGCCGAGAACACCGTTGAGAGCCATCGTTAGATCCGGCTTGCCGAACAGAATCCAAGCCAGAACTAGTGCAACAACAGCTCCAGCACCGCCAGCAATCGTGGTTGTTACCGCAATGTACGTTGTCGCTTCCGCGTTGACTGCACCACTGTAGGTCAGCTGACTTCCAGGATTAAATCCATACCAACCCACCCAGAGAATGAATACACCAAGTGCAGCGAACGCAACGTTGTGACCGGGCAGCGGTACGCTTTTGCCTTCCGCAGTGTATCTGCCGAGTCTCGGCCCCAGTGCAATCGCACCAGCAAGGCCCGCGAAGCCACCAACAGCGTGTACGACCACACTACCAGCGAAGTCGGCGAAGCCCATGGCGTCGAGCCAACCGCCGCCCCATTTCCAAGCACCGCTAATCGGATAGATGATTCCAGTCAGGATCGCGCTGTACACCAAATAAGCACCGAACTTCATTCGGCCCGCAACAGCACCAGATACGATCGTCGCGGCGGTCGCGGCAAACGCAACCTGGAACAAGAAGTCAGCCGAGTTACTTGCGTACGCGCCATCAGAGTATGCCGGAGCACTCTCCCAAACTTCGACACCATCGACCTCAGTAACCTGGGCGTCGCGTGAGATGAAGGGAGAGGGCGAACCTAGATATCCCTCAGAGATCCAGCTTCCCGGATACATCAGGGAATAACCGATCAACAAGTAGAGCAAGACGCCGACGGACAAATCCATCACGTTCTTCGCGAGAATGTTGACAGTGTTCTTAGCCGAGTTGAGTCCAACTTCGACCATCGCGAATCCGGACTGCATAAAGATGACCAGCACGGCACAGATGAACATGATCAATGTGTTGATCGCGTAGTCATTGGCGTCGTCATACGACAGGTCGGCGACCGCATCGCCGTCATTCCAACCGGCGGGATTCGACTCTTCTTCCGAACCGGCGTCACTCGCGTCGGCGACTTCCGCGACGTCCTCCGCGGCGGCGGACTCATCTTGAGCCGAAGCGACCGACGCGAGTGACAAACCGATCCCCATCATCCCCACAAGGAGAGCGATAATTAGCCAGGGGCCACGCATGGCTCCCGACGAAAGCAGTGTTGGGGGCAATTCTGACTTCATCGTGTTCAGTTCCTTCCAATCAAACGGAGAGACAATTTTGGCGATCCGCGCGTCCCCACAAATCTAAAGGGGACGAACCACACGTCCGCCAGGGTGAGGTTCGAGAGGCGTCCTTCGTCTCTTCCGTCCAACTCCTGCCCGGGCCATCCATAATCGCTCGTGAGTCGTTCGAAGAGCGTTTTCGCTTCTCGATGATGTCGGAAAGCATCACTCGGGCCAATCCACTTGTGCCAATCCAATTTCAGCACCTAAGTCACTGAATCGATTGACTTTACAAATAATTTTTAATTTTCGATTGCACCTTATCCCGGCATTGTTTGGCGTGTGATGCCGTTTGTCTGAGCTAATGCCAGCAAACATTGCTCGCAAAACGGGCACACCGTAGGGCGTTGCCTATTTGTGATGCGGATGGCCAAATTTGGGGCTCAATGCCGTCGCGACCAGCACAGCTTCACAACCAATGTCAATCCACGTCAGCACATCGGATGCCGTATTGACGCCGCCACCTGATAGCCAGCGCCAGTGCTGTGCACGCTGATGGCAGGCCAAGAACTGGTTTGTCGCCATCAAGCCCCCGCGACAGCCGACGGTCCTGACATCCAAAACGAGCCCGTTGCAAATCCCGAGCTGATCCGATTTCGCAATCCAGCTGCTGGGCTCCCCATTGCCACGAAACTGCCCATCAGCGAAGTCCAATCCAAGTGCGGGAACAACGATTTT
>JBCCJB010000303.1:0-5347 GCA_039028015.1 Planctomycetota bacterium | reverse complement strand
GGTGCATCGTTCGTTGATTCACTTGTCAATGCTTCGATTTGAGTTGCATCCGTTGTCACCTCAGGTGCGACCTGCGCTTCCAAAATTGGATCGATAAGCCGCAAGAAGCAGACATCGCTGGAGAAACCTCAGCAAACGGTGCGGCGATCGATCCAATTTTGGAAGCGCAGGTCGCACCTGAGGTGACAACGGATGCAACTCAAATCGAAGCATTGACAAGTGAATCAACGAACGATGCACCGGAAAATCAAGTGACGGCCCTCACGTCGAGCGCGTCACCGGTCAATGATGTTTCGAGCGGCTCCGGTGCAGACGATTTGTTTGGGCAAGATCCGCTATCGCTGCTTGACGCCAACAGGCAGCGCAACGATCTGCCAGCGGTCGTTCGGCCACAAACAGATAAAGTGAAGCCTGATGAAGCGAAACAAAACAGCCTGGCTGAGTTGCCTCCCGAATTAGCTCGATTCACAAAGTTGCTTGACATTCCAGGGCCTGGGATCGCTCCCGTTGATCCCGCACCGGCCGAGCCCGTTGAAGCCCCGGTTTTGGATCGTGCGGCCGATGACTTTATTGATCCGATGTTGATCGCAACACCTCCAGCGGCCGTCAACGTGGCAAATGCGTTGAAGATGAAGCTGGCGATTAAGACGAACGGCTATCCGCTTTCGGACTTGGCACTTGTGGTTGGAGAACTATCGGGCATTCCCGCACAAATTGACTGGGTCAGCCTTGATCTGTTGCAGATTGACCCCGCGATGCTCGCGCAAGACCCAAAGCCAGGTTGGAAGACACTGGCTGATTTAATTGATCTTGCCGTAACAACGGTGGACCCTGATCTGGTTGTTCAGCGTCGCGACGAAGGTCTGACGATCACCGTGCCAGTGGAACGATTGACGACACGACTTGATCGCGTGCTGGCGGTTGACGATTTGGCAACAACGGAGGACGAAAAGCAAGCGACACTCGAACAGGTTGGCGTCATGGTCCAGCAGGTTGGACTGGACGGAGTCGATCAAGTTCACCTGCGAGCCCTGCTGACCGAATCGTTCAGACGCCTCCGTGGTCTGGACGGACGTCTTGCCGATGACACTTGGCAACGCTGGTGCGCGGCTGGCCCGTCAATGTGGCTCGATGAAGATGCATTGAGATCTCCGGCGCAACCGTTGCCATCACACTGGAGCGTTCTGGATGGCGGCAAGTCGGGACCGCAGCTTGACGCGGCGATCACATTGGCCGGTCTATTGCGGCGAACCGCTCGACTGAATAACGCCACCGTGATTTGCAACTGGAATGATGCTCGAATCCGGCGCGTCTCACCCGCCCAACTTGTGTTGCCTCACGCGGGCGTTTCAGCTGATGCGATGCTGGATGCGACCCTGACACCGCTTGGGCTTGAGATTCGATCGGTCGGCAATCGCTATTGGTGGGTTGGGACACCGTCGACCTACGATCGCTTACCAATAGTTGTGGGTTTGGATGCCTTGGGTCCCAATCGAGGTCAAGTCATGGCAAAACTCATGTCTGCCGCCGATGGAATCGGTAGCGATCTGGTCCTCCATCACGATCCGGTTTCAGACGGTATCTTGGCCGTGATGCCGCGTTTCTTTTATCGACAACTGCCAATCGTGCTGCGGCCGTTTGTTCAGTCGAATTAACCAAGATTGAAATCGAGTTTATGCCAAGAATTCATGATGCCACGCCGCTGCACGTCCCGGATACGGATGCGTTGCGATTTTTGCCCGAAGGCCCGATCGCGATGGATCACACGGGTCGTGTATCGTGGGTCGGGATTGCTCACGGAAGCGACGTTGAGCACGGATCAATAAATGTGCTCGATTTGGAAACAATGGCCAACGTTTCGTACCTTTTGCCTGGACGTCCCGGGTTTGCGTTTCCATGTCGTGAATCAGGCAAATTTGTCTTGGGGATGGAACGCGAACTTGGAATCTTCGATTTGAAAACGGAAATGTGGTCTCCGTTTTGTGATGGAGTTGATCAGGATGTGACGGGAACGATTATCAACGATGGCATGATTTATGAGGACAATTTGATCTTCGGCACGAAAGATCTGGAGTTTGCCACCAAGAAAGCAGGTCTCTATCTGTACCGAGGTCGTGACGCAAAACTCATTCGACTGCGCGACGATCAGATCTGCAGCAATGGCAAATCAATTCGAGTCAATGAATCCGGTGTGCTGAGTTTGATTGATATCGATTCACCGACTCGGTTGATTGTCGAATATCCGATCGACATCGATTCGGCGACCCTGGGGAGCCCTCGAACCTTGGTTGACCTCACGTCAGATGCCGCCGTTCCGGACGGTCACGTTCTTGTGCCTGGTGATCGGGACATCATCGTGTCGATGTTCTTACCCAACGTCGCCGATTACGGCCAAACGCGCCGATTTGATTTGGCAACGGGAGACTGCACCGAGATTTGGCAAACGTCAGGCTCACCGCAGAACACTTGTCCTTGTTTGGTGACGCATGGTGGTTCCGTCAAGTTGGTGATCACGACGGCCGTCGAGAATATGTCGGCAAGCGATCAGGACAAATGCCCCAACGCGGGCCAACTGTTTGTCGCACCGACTGATTTTGAAACTTCCGGTGATCTCGTGACTTGGTAGTCCGTCGATAAAGGAAAGCGTGATAATCCCGATGATTACTGCTGCGTCGTCGCCATGTCTTGTTCGCAAGACTTCTTCATTGGGTCAATGCGAACCACCACGCCTTTGAAAGCTGGCGTGCGGCTTTGGGGATCAGCATGCCGCGATACGAGCACATTTGATTCGGGATAATACATTAGCGCGTTGCCGGGTCTGATATCTTCAAATGATCGAGCATAGATGTTCGTCATCGCACCGGTATCACTTGTGATGCGAACAGTCTGATCGTGCTGCAAACCAAACCGCTCTAAATCACTCGGGTGCAGCAAGATGATGTCGCGTCGATCTTGATTGCGATACAAGTCTTCTTCCTCGTAGACGACTGTGTTGAATTGACCTTCGCTACGCACAGTCATCAAACGCACTTCGTTGTCGCCCGTTGCTTTGAGCGGCGGCAATTGATGGCAGTGCAAAACGGCTTTGCCATCCGAGGTACCAAACTTTGGCTGATGAAACGTGCGGCCTTCGATCTGGAACTCTTCTTTGGACGTTCCGATCGATTGAATTTTCGCGTATCCAGGAACGACATCTCCGATCCATTGACGAATCGTTTCGGTTTGGTGCATCGCATCCCAGTCGATGCCGACTGCGTCCGGAACAAGTCGTTGTCCAAGGGTTGCGATGACATCCACCTCGCTTCGCGGTCCCGGCAAACGACGCGGGCCACCGTCAGACAACCGAACGAAGTTGAACATGGATTCTTGAGTCGTCGCTTCGGGTTCTTCGTCTCGAGCAAGCACGGGCAAAATGATGGTTTCGTGAGCCAGCCCATGCACGTGTCCCGTATTAAGCGTCGTGCTCAACATCACGTTCAAATCCAAACGTGATAGAGCGGTGTCCGCAAAGCTGGAATCCGGATTTGATCCATAAAGATTGCCTCCCAAACAGATCGCGACTTTGATCTCGCCCCGCGCGGCTGATTCCATGCACGCAAGCGTGTCGAGACCGGGCTGGGTGGGCAACGTGATCCCAAACTTCGATTGCAGATTGTCAAAGATGGCGTCCTTCAATTTGGGTGTGACGCCAACACTGCCAATGCCTTGAACGTTGCTATGACCGCGAATTGGCATCAATCCGCAGCCGGGCCGACCCACCATGCCGCGGCACATCGCCAGGTTGGCGATCGCCTGCACGTTATCGACGCCGTGGGCGTGATGCGTGATGCCCATGGTCCATGCAAAGACGGCTTGTTTGCTCGCGGCATACGTTGCCGCGATTTCTTGCATTTCGGAGCTCGTCAGGCCTGACTTCGATTCCAACTCTTCCCACGGCAATGAATCGAGTTGTTGCAGATACGCCTGATGATCGCGGCAATGATTTTGAAGGAATTCAAGATCGATTTGATCTCGCTCACGAAGCGCTTTCGCCACTCCCCACAGCAAAGCCAAGTCGCCCCCGATGTGCGGCATGTAGTAATCAGACGCGACTTTGGTGCCGGCGAACAAGCTGACTGGATCACTGGGAATGCGAAATCGCACCAGACCCGTTTCGCGGACCGGGTTGACGACAATGACACGTCCGCCACGACGACGAACATGCATCAGACTGGTCATCAATCGCGGATGATTGCTTGCGGGATTGCCGCCGATCAAGAAAACACAATCAGCTTTTTCCAAATCATCGAGCTGGATGGTTGCGGTACCGCTGCCGACGCTTGATTGAAGCCCCACGCCGCTGGCTTGATGGCAGTAATAGCTGCAGTTATTGACGTTGTTGGTACCAAAGACCCGAGCGAGCAACTGAAGCAAGAAGCCCGCTTCGTTGCTGCTGCGGCCCGAGAAGTACCAAAATGACTCATTAGGCGGTAACGATCGTAGCTTCCGACTGATGCTATCCAGTGCATCATCCCACGTGATCGTTTCAAAGTGCGATTGTCCGTGGCGAAAGCGGATTGGGTGAATCAGGCGTCCCGCGTGCTCCAATTCACGAGGTGTCCATGTTTGCAATTGCTCGACGGAATGTTTCTGCCAGAACGTTGGGAGAATTCCGGGCTGCATGTCCGCGACCATGGCCTGCAGACTCTTCTTACAAACCTCGGGAAATGAATTGGACTCATTGACCATGCCACCTTTTTGACCGCCCATACCGAGCGCGCACGTTTTGCAGGTGTTGCGGCTGCGCATGGCCTTGTACAGCTTCCACACGCCACCGGCTTCGCGGCCTTTCTTCAGTGTGTAGGCGATGGCTCGGAATCCACCGCCGCTTCCGACCTTAATCATCGCCATGCCCTCCTAGGCATTATCGGCATCTAGGCATTATCGGGCATCTAGGCATTATCAGGCATCTAGGCATTATCGGGCATCTAGGCATTATCGGGATGCCACCAGTCATTTAACGCCTGCATGAGCATCTCCACTCGCTCCGGTTGTGTCTGAGCCAGATCGTTCGTTTCAGTCGGGTCCGCAATTAGGTCATACAGTTCCGGAACTTCTCCGTTCATCCGCATCGAAGGGTCAATCAACTTGTAGCGTCCATCGATCACCCAACGGTATTGCAAACTGGATTCAGGCTGGTCCATCGACTTGATGTCATGATCAAAGATCTCACCGTAGATCGTTGATCTTGATTCCAACGCGGCCGCATCAAGAAGGTTGATACCTGGTAAGGCATCGGGCACATCCATTCCCAAGACTGAAAGAATCGTTGGCACGACGTCGATCGTTGACGCCAGATCAGTCGCAT
>JBCCJB010000302.1:0-5358 GCA_039028015.1 Planctomycetota bacterium | reverse complement strand
CGTGTGGGACAACCCGAGTTCATGAAATGGGTCGCCTTCGATAGAAAAGCCTGCCGCTTGGTAAGCCGCAACCAACTCGGTGCGGGCGTGCAGGATGAGTTCTTTGACGCCCGCGGACGCCAGTTCTTGTTCAACGGCAGCAAGCAATAATGTCGCCAGTTCATCGTGTTCCAAGTCAGGCTCGACCACGAGTTGCCGCAAACGAACGCCACCGCTTGGCAGCGTATCCGCGACGACCGCGGCAACAATCTGATCCTCGTTTCGCCAAGCGAAGTGCCGACACTGAAATTCGACGTCCAGTTCTTCCGCGGTGAATTTTTGCTTCAGCGGCGCCCGCAACACACGATGCCGCAAATCAAGCGCCGATTGGTACTCCGCAGTGCACCACTGGATCTCAGTCAAAGACAAGCATTCGTCTCCGGTCAGCCGCCAAACGTCGGGACAACTTCGGGTTGGAACGCAATGCCGATTACCGGTCCGCTGCCCAACGGCCGGTAGTCTAGCGGATCATGCTCGTCGTGAGAGGCGGCGTGACGGCTTACTCATCAGCCGGATCCGAGGCACTTCAGCGGTGCCGCCGTGAAAGGTGCGGCGACCTTCGATCGTATGATCCAAAACAAAAGCGCCGCCGGGCATTCCTTTGCGAGGCGATACCCGCAAGATCGCGGGATGCCCGCATTGCGGACATTCAATGCGTAATGAATGCGAGTCCAGCAGCGTCTGGATCGCCGTCGCGAGCTCTCGGTTGGCGGCCAGCGTGTGCAGATTTTGACCGACCAGTGAAGTGAGCTTGGCCTCCAGCGACAGCCGCAGCGAACGCTGAACCCGCGCCAATTCCATCTTCAAATCTTGAAGCAATCGAATCGAGTCGGTCGCGGCTCGAGAACCATCAACCTGTTGGTTACCGCCTTCGCTGGCCGAGCAACCCGCGAGTGAGTGAACCGTCTCAGGCGAAGTCGCATGATCGACCGAAAGTTCGACGCGAGTGGTTTGAGAGTAGAAATCTGATTCGGCAGAGATGGAAATGACCCCAGAAAAATGACTAGACAGGCGATGTGGATGAGTTTATACAAAACGTATAACCTGTCCAGCAGCGAATTTTCAGCCAATGCCAAACCTTCGTTGCGACACGCAACAGCACCCCAGAAGTCTCAAGTGCCGCAACCAAACCATCCGTTATCGTCACCCGTTAAGGGACACGAATGCGTTTTTGTCGGTCGGATGCCGTGGTGGCAAAACGCCTTCATTAAGTAGCCTCATGATCTTCCCGCTCGCTTTGTCCCCCGAAAGCCCCTCCTTCATTCGCACGCCCCTATGTCGGTGAATCCACAAACGGTCGAAGAAACCAAGGCACAGATCCGCGGTCTGGTGAACGAGATTGCGGCATTAACCAAGAGTGGCGTCACGGCGTCCGAGTTTTATCCGGAGTTGCTCTCGCGAATCATCACGGCGCTGGCTGCTGCGGGCGGTGCAGTTTGGTTGCTCGACGAGGACCAACAGCTTCGGTTGCAATATCAGATCAACGCTGAACCGTCGATTCTGGCCGATGACACTGACGATGCCTCGCGGCACAACCGGCTGATCCGCCGAGCGGCTTTGGCGGGACAATCGGTGTTGGTGCCACCCTATTCCGGTACAACGGATGGCGATGCGGAAGGCAATCCGACTCGGTATTTGCTGGTGCTGGGTGCTCTGGAGCACGATGGCCACAAAGACGGTCTCATTGAGATTTTCCAACGCCCCGACACGGCACCGGATACGCAGCGTGGCTACCAGCGATTTCTCCAGCAGATGTGCGAGCTGGCTGCCGAATGGTTGCGCAGTCAAAAACTGCAGGCCCTCGGTGATCGACAAACGCTTTGGCAACAGGCGGATTCGTTTGCTCGTGCCAGTCACGAATCACTGGACCTGAAAGAAACCGCTTACATCGTCGCCAACGAAGGTCGTCGATTGATCGGTTGTGATCGCGTCAGCGTTGCAATCAAGCGCGGTCGCAAATGCAAAGTCGAAGCAATCAGCGGGCAAGACACGATTGAAAACCGATCGAACATCGTCGCGGCACTCAACGTGTTATCGACGCGTGTTGTGGCCGCGGGCGAGCCGCTTTGGCATGACGGTTCGACCGAAGACCTTCCGCCGCAAATCGAAGAAGCACTCGAGGAATACGTCGATCAATCCTATGGTCGAAATTTAGCAGTCCTGCCGCTTCGTGAGCCACAGCGAAAACTTGGCATGGGAGCCGACGAAGGTGCGGCGGGTGAGATCGATCGCGATGACGCTCATCGCGGCGAGGTCATCGGAGCATTGATCGTCGAGCAAATCGAGACGGATCTGCCGCCGGATGTGTTTCGACAGCGTTGTGACTTGGTCTACGAGCACGGCACACGAGCCATCGCAAATTCGCAAGCCCACACCAACCTGTTTTTGATGCCGCTGTGGCGAACGCTTGGACGTGCCACTTGGGTTTTGCGTGCCCGAACGCTTCCGAAAACGCTCGGTGTGGTCGCAGCAATTGCCGGTCTCGTTTGTGGGCTGATCTTCATCCCCATGGAGTTCGACCTGGAAGCTGACGGCACACTCATACCTGAAGTTCGCCGCGAGATTTTTGCCGGCATCGACGGTGAGATTCGCGAGGTCCTGGTCGATAGCAATCAGCCGGTCACTAAAGGACAAGTTCTGTTGCGGATGATCAATCCCGACATCCAAGTCGAGATTGCCGAGCTGCAAGGTCAGATCAATACGACGCTTGCTGAACTGAACCGAGTGCGTGGCCAATCAACCAAGCGACAAACACTCAAGCCGACCGAACGTCGTGCCTTGGAGGGCGAAGAATACGAGCTCGAAACCAAGCTCGCCGCGCAACGCAACAAGTTGATGCTCAAACAAAACCGGGCGGCGGATCTCGAGGTGAAAAGTCCGATCGACGGGGTGATTGTCAGCTGGGAAGTGGAAAAAACACTACTCAACCGGCCGATTTCAACGGGCCAAGTATTGCTGGAAGTCGCCGATCTTTCTCAACCGATGTACCTGCAAGTTGAAATGCCCGAGAAGCGAGAGGGGCACCTGGATCGCTATCTCGAATCCACTCAAGTTCAATCGTTGGACGTCGATTACATCCTCCAGTCCAACCCAGATGATCGCCTCAAAGGCACACTTGCCGTTGCGGACATTTCGCTGCGTGCCGAATCGCACGACGAGCACGGATCAATCATCAAAATGCGAGTGGAACCGGAACAGGAAACGCTGCGTTCGCTCGCACCGAGTCCGGGCACCAAGCTGACCGCCGACATCAAATGCGGCAAGCGCGCCAGCGGCTTTGTTCTACTGCATGAAGTTTACGAATGGTTCCTAAAACTGATTTTCTGATCCAAACGCCTCACGAAACCGTCACCGCCCCTCGTCAACGATCTTCCATGTCGAAAATCAACCTCCTGCTCATCGGCTTGTTGTCATCCTGGGCTTTGCCCACAAGTGCCCAGACCAATGGCAGTTTTCCAAATGCTGACTTGGGTGAGCTATCCCAACGCGAGGGAAAACTCACCGCGGAAAACTGTGCCGTCAAATACATTCGTAACGTCAACATCCCTGCCGAGGTGGAAGGCAAGCTGGTCGAACTTAAGATCGAAGAAGGCATGTTGGTTCAGGCCGGTGACGTTATCGCGGTAATCGATGACACTTCAGCAACACTTGCACTGAATCTAAAGCAAGCTGAAGAAAAAGAGGCGATGCTCAACGCCGACAACGATGTGAATCTCAAAGATGCCATCAATAGCGAGGAACTCGCCAAAGCGGAAGCCGAATCGTTTCGTGTGTTGCACCGTAAAGGGGCGACGCCATTTTATGAAATGCAGAAGAAAGTTCTTGAAGCGGTTCGGGCAGCATTGCGAATCGATCTTGCCGAAATGCAAAAGAAGATTGCCGAAGCACAATACATCGCCAAACGAAATGAACGGCAGATCGCCGAATTCGAATTACGTCGCCGTAAGATCACAGCAACCTTTGATGGCTATGTCGAAACGCGCGTGGCGCAACTGGGCGAATGGGTTCAGCCGGGCTCGCCGATCGCAACCCTCGTTCAACTCAACCGCGTTCGCGTGGAAGGCGACGTCAACGCAATGGAAGCAGGCGATGCCATCAACGCAGGCACACCCGTGACCGTGCGGGTCCGCACATCATACGACAACGTGCTCGAGATCGAGGGAACGGTTGGATTTGTCAGCAATGAAATCGATCTGCGAGATCGCTTTCGCGTTTGGGCTGACATCGAAAACCAACGGTCGCCCGCTGGAGGCTGGTTGGTCAAACCTGGCATGAAGGCCGAAATGACCTTTCATTAAGGATCGCGTGTTGTCGCTGGCCTACTCTTTTCGTCAACCGCTTGTTGAATGACCACTCTCGCTGAATCACTGGTAAGCAGCTCGTCGCGTCCGCTGACGGTGCGCAAGCGTCCCGATTTGACATCGGCACGTCACCATTACCAGGGTCAGGGTTATTGGGTGCTCAAAGAACCCGTTGGCCTGCAGTACTTTCGGTTCCACGACGAAGAATTCTTCATCCTGAACATGCTCGATGGGCACGTCAGCCTGCAGCAAATCAAGGACGGTTTCGAGCAACGATTCGCGCCGCAAAAAATCACCTTTGGTGATTTGCAGCAGTTCATCGGCATGCTGCACCGAAGCGGATTGGTGATCAGCAATTCGCCTGGTCAAGGCAAGTCACTGCGGGAACGCGGGCGAACCAAAAAGAACAAAGAGCTCATGGGCAAAATGTCCAATGTGTTCGCCATTCGTTTTCGTGGTATCGACCCCGAACGGATTCTCAACAAACTGCTGCCAATCTTTGGCTGGGTATTCACGGTTCCAGCATTGATTTTTTTTGCGGGCCTACTGATCGCGGCCACGTTGCTGCTGGCGACGCAGTATCAAACCGTCTATGCCAAACTACCCACGTTCCATCAGTTCTTTGCCGCTGATCGCTGGATCATTTTGGCAGCCACGATGGCGGTGGTCAAAGTCATTCACGAGTTCGGGCACGGATTGCCGTGCAAGAAGTTCGGAGGTGAATGCCATGAAATCGGTTTCATGTTGCTGGTATTCACACCCTGCCTGTATTGCAACGTCTCTGATTCATGGATGTTGCCCAACAAATGGAAACGAATCTGGATCGGTGCGGGAGGCATCTATGTCGAGATGATCCTGGCGTCGATTGCTGCCTTTGTTTGGTTCTTTAGTCAACAGGGCACGACCATCAATGACCTCTGTTTGAACATGATGTTTTTGAACGTGGTCAGCACGATTCTGGTCAACGGTAACCCGCTGTTGCGATTTGATGGCTACTACATCTTGATGGATTATCTGG
>JBCCJB010000301.1:0-5365 GCA_039028015.1 Planctomycetota bacterium | reverse complement strand
TTGAGGAGATTCGCGAAGACTTGCGACAAAGTGATACTCCGGCGGAGTCGAGTACGCCATGAGCGAAGACTTCGATCCGAATGTCGACTACGCAAGCGCCTCAAGCAAGCGTGCACGGTCGCCAAGAGTATTTGGAGAACGCCTATTCCCGGGACGTTAATCTCGCGAACCGGGCGTGATCGTCAATGAAATCGTCTCGCCAGATCGTTGCAGTTTGATCGTGACCGGTTCACCAATCTTGAGGGCTTCAATCGCGTAGGTGTAGTCGTAGATATCTTCGATTTTTTGACCCGCCAACTCGATGATCACATCGCCGCCAATGATGCCAGCTTTCTCAGCCGGCCCGTTCGCACCGACGCCGCTGAGTTTCAAACCTTTGACCTCGCCGGCCGCGTAATCAGGAATGGTTCCCAAATACGCAGTCAATCTCGCGCGCGGCACTTCTTGATCTGATTTCGGACCTTCATCAAGTTCAAATGGCGGCACGGTTGCCGAGGTCAAGAATCCTCGCGTTAACAGACCAAAGAGCCGACTGATCTTGGCGATGCCGTCGTAGTCCAACTTTTCCGGCGTATCCTTGGGCGTGTGATAGTCTTCGTGCGCTCCGGTAAATGCCGACAAAATCGGAACCTCGCGGGCGACAAACGCCGATGCATCGGTGGGCAATCGCGTGCTGGTCTTGTCGAGTTGGATCGGCAGGCCAACGGGAACGTTGCGACGCTGGACCTCCCCAGCGAATCCAGGCGACGAACCGATTCCTTGGACGATCAGCTTCTCGCTAAGTCGGCCGACCATATCCATATTGAGATAGACCGCGATCGCATCGGTTAGCGATGTTGCCTCAGGCGTCATGCCATGAGCCTGTGCCATCTTGATTGCATCCTCATCGGGAGGCGTTACCGGTGCATCGGGATAAAGGGTTTCAAACTGTTGGACAAATGCTTGGCTGCCGAACAAGCCAAGTTCTTCTCCACTCCAAGCGGCAACAACGAGGTCACGTTGCAACTGTAGCGTGCCATCACGTTTGCCCGCCGCGATTGCCTGAGCTATTTCAAGCATCGCGGCGACGCCGCTGGCATTGTCATCGGCCCCAACGTGGATTTTGCCCTCGTCCTCGCTCGAGGCGAGTGAGTTGCTTCCCGCACCGGTGCCCAAATGGTCGATGTGTGCGCCCACCATGACAAACGGAAACTGACACTCGTTGCCGTCGTTGGCCGGCAGTCGTGCGATGACGTTTCGGCCGACACCTGTGTTGCGATTGATTTCAATGTTGGCCTCGATGCGAATACCGGGCAACGCAAATCCCATCGCCGGCTCACCATTATCAAGCTCCTTTTGCGTCTCAGCGAGATCGTGCCCGGCGACTTCAAACAGGCGCGAAGCGAGCGTGTTATTGATCGAGACCGCAGCAAGGCTGACTTGAGCTTGAGATGCACTTGAATCGAAGCGAATCAGTTCGCGTCGAACTTGACTTGTCGGACCAGCAACGAAGATGATTCCGCGAGCACCTTGATCCCTAGCAATCGTGGCCTTGCGACGCGGGTCTCCATAGCGAGCCAACCGCTGTCTCGTTTCGGGGGTGATGTCCTGAGGCAAATCTCGCAACACCATTACCCATTGGTCGACCACGTTGAGATGAACATAACTATCAACCTCGACGAAATTCTCATCACCTGGCACTTGCAGCCCATACCCGGCGAAAACCACATCGGACGGCTTAATCGCACCGGTTTGCGAGAACGATAGTGGTGTCCAGGTCGATTCAAGTTCAACGGGAACTGGTCCAGGATTGTCGTTTCCAAGTGTCAGTAAGAATCGATTTTCACTGCCGAGAGTGCTTCCAGCGGGAAATTCAAACTCATCAAAAAAACTCCCGTTCTCGCCGGCAGGTAAGAACCCCAGGCTTTCTAAGTATGCGGCGACATAATTCGTTGCGAATCGTTCGCCTTCGGTGCCCGTCAAGCGACCACCCAATTCGGGCCGCGTCAAATAGTCGACATGTCGCGTCGCATCAGCGGCGGAGTATCCCATCTGTGACGCGGCCGCGTTTTGCATCGCCATTGATTCGCTGTCGCCGCTCGCGTCGGTATCATCGAGCCCCAATAACTCACGGGCTAGAGTGTCATTGAATTCGGCCAGATAGATTTGCGACGTGCCTTTGACAACCTTTCCATCTTCTACCTTGATCGAACCATCTACGGTCAACCTGCGATTGGACGTCCAAGACAAGCGGGTTGGTCCGCCATCGGGTGAGGACACAAAGACGGGTAGGCCATCAAAGTGGTCCGTGTGGGTCACACGAACGAGATCGCCTTTGCCATCGGCCCGCACGAGATACAACTCAAAGTTCGCGAAGCCATGCTTGTTGGTCGTGAAAATGAGGTAGTCACCGGAAGGGTGCCAATACGGAGCCCAACTCATCGCGTTGAACTCCGTTAATCGACGGACGTCGGACCCGTCGATCTTCATCGTATAGATTTCCGCCGTTGCCCCATCAGGTGCAAAGCGACGCCAGCAGATACGATGACCGTCGGGCGAAAAGAAGGGACCGCCATCGTAACCGGGTTCGCTGGTGAGTCGTCTGACGTTGGAACCATCAGCATTCATGATGTACAGGTCATTCATGAATGCGGGGTCAATCTCGAATTGCTCACGTAATCGCGGTGGCAACTCGGACTCAAACGCGCTGCGGTTGCTGGCAAAAACAATTTGCGTTCCGTCGGGGCTATAACTCGCTTCCGCGTCATAACCCATGGCATCGGTCAGCCGTGTCAGTCCGGCTTCGGTGCCTGGACTCAACTCGTTGATCTCAGCAGCATAAAGTTCGTAGGTTGGGTCATAATCCCAGCTATAACGTCGCTGCGTGCCCGATGCTCGCATCTCAAGTTCATCGGTTTGTTTTTTGATGGCCAGCGGATCGTGATGCGTGCTGGCAAACAAAACGCGATCGCACGAGGGATGAATCCAGCCGCAGGTCGTTTTCCCATAGCCCGGGGAGATTTTTTGGATATCGCCAGTCGTAAAATCGCTCAGGTAAATCTGATAGAAGGGATTTTCCGGATCGCGTTCGCTCTGAAACACCATGCGGGTCCCATCGGCGCTGAAATAACCTTCGCCAGCACGCCGTCCCTCAAAGGTCAGCAGACGTATGTTGGAGAGCCACTGTGACTCTCGGTTACCGTCGTCGCTCGTCGCAGTTTCCGGTTGCACGCAATAGGCGACGAGAACACAGATAGCTTTTACGCAATGGCGAAGTCCTAACGTACGCATCAATGTCATTCCAAAAACGCAGTGGTGAAGCATTCTTCGGGATCGACTTGGCCTGACGAAATCAGATTCAATTCGACCATTTGTTCAACGAGTGTCCGCCAGCGATCGGAGTTCATGTCGCCCACCCGACCCTGAAAATCATCTGGCTTTGCCAAGGGTCGCATTTGTTCGGCACCGAATTGCAACGTTTCAGCGGTCATGCCATGGGTGTTGGCCGCAAGAATTGATTCGTTGGCCTTGGTGGGGTTTTCCAGAAAGGCGTTCCAGCCCTGACGTGTCGCATTCACAAACTGCTTCACCTGTTCGGGTTGGTTACGGATCAAATCACCCGTCGTCACCAGGACGCTGCTGTAGGGATTCCAACCCAGATCGCTAACCATCAGCGTTCGCACTTGGAGACCCTGTTGCTGTGCCAACAGCGGTTCGGCGATGCTATACGCCTGCACCGCCACTTTGGGATCCTCGATCATTGCCGCAATCGAGTTGTGATAGGGGACTTGTTGGACACCTTCCAAGTGACCGCGTCTTTCCAAAAAGGAAAGGAATGCCCTGCCGGCCTGACGCTGCAGGGTCATGCCTGCGAGGTCGTCAAACGTCGCAACACCGCTGTCGTTTCGTACCAAGATGCATCGCGGATGATCTTGCACTGCCGCAAGGACAGCAACGATATCGGCACCTTGTGATCGAAAGAGCACGACATCATCCGCGTTTGTGATCGCAAATTGGCAGCGACCCAACACCAATTCAGGAGCGACGGGCGTGGCACGGCCGCCCGGTCGTATCTCGACATCCATGCCGGCGTCTTGATAGGTCCCGTCGACGAGCGATTGATAAACACCACCGTGTTCAACCTCGGGGTACCAATTGAGTTGCACCGCAATCTGCGACGAAGTGGCATCGCTGGCTGACTTTGATGGAACGCAGCCAACCAAGCCAAGTATGGCGAGCCATGCGGCCAGACAAAGCCAAATTCGTTGATTTAGTGAACTTGGTTGATCGATCAACATCCACGTCACAGCTGGCTTGGTTGACTTTTCTAGTGACAAATGCTCGAACTCACTGTCCAAAGCACAGCGGCGTCGGATTGAATTAGCGGTCATACGCAGACTGATTCTTGGGGAGATATCGTTGTAGCAATAGTTTGGCAAATCCGTTGACGCTGCCAAAGAGGACGAGCCCCAATAATGTCGACATCGCCAGAGCAGCCATCAGCGCATCCGTCTGCATCAAACCCTGCCAACGCGTCATCATCGCACCCAACCCTTCATAGTTGGCACCATTGCTAACAAAGAACTCTGCCACGATCGCCCCGATAACGGCGAGTCCGCTGCTAATTCGGGTGCCCAAGACGAGGTAAGGAATCGCCGTGGGAATTTGCAATCTGATCAGCGTTTGCCAACGCGAGGCATGATGGATTCGGAACAGATCTTGATGTTCAAGCGACGCCGAGGCTAATCCCGTTGTGACATTGTTCACGATGGGAAAAAGGCAAATGATGACGGTGGCGATCACCGCGGTTCGAAATTCGTAGCCGCTCCAAATGATCAACAGCGGCGCGATCGCGACAATGGGGACGGTTTGCAAGAAAACAACGTATGGAAAAAACGCACGTCGCAGACGTTTGGACTGACTGAATACGATCGAAATTGCCGAACCAACGACCACAGCCCAAATCAAACCGGCGCAAGCGGTTAGCAAGGTCGTCATTGAGCCTTGAATGAGATCTTCGCGTTGTTGCCATCCGGCCTGAGCCACCTGCCATGGGGTTGGCAGCATGATCTTAGGCAGTTGCAACAGCACGACCGCGAAATGCCAAACCGTGATTAGCACGATGGCGACCAAAACAGCAGCGGCGGCGCTGGCAACCCAATCGGAACGACTATGCGATTGCTTGGCGCTCATGATCCGAAGCGGCTGTCGAAAGGGCGTCGTGCACGCTGGCATACAAATCGCCAAAGCGTGGATCACGACGCAACGCGGAAGGATCGTGATCAACCGTCGCGGGGCATTTTGGGCTCCGATTGTCGACGGCATTCCATGCTGGCCGCCGGCGCCATCCTTGACAAGAGAGCGCGGCGGCGGCGTTTGGCTCCAT
>JBCCJB010000300.1:0-5383 GCA_039028015.1 Planctomycetota bacterium | reverse complement strand
GCTGGTCGAGTCGTCAACAGCCAGCTCACTTGCCGGAATAACAGGACTCTCGGCAGGATGGTTCTCCGCCGGCGACTCTGTGGCCGATGATTCCGGCCACGTCGGAAACGAATGTGCGTCTTGATCAGGCATCGATTGCGGCGGGACAACCTCGGGAGACGTCGTCTCAATCGGTGCCTCAGCGAACGATTGGGAAGGCAGTTCTTGTGGGACATCGGTGTTGCCCACAGGCTGCCCAGCCAGACCAACCTGCGGCTCGGCGTTGTCGAAGGATGGCTCGGCGCTGTCGAACGATTGCTCGCCGCTGTCGAACGATTGCTCGGGGTAATCAACCGATCGGTCAACGCGTTGCTTGGTTTTCTCGACTTCAATCGGTTGCTCGACTTGCACCGGCTGCTCGACTTCCATCGGTCGTTCAACCGCCATCGGTCCTTCTGCGGCTGCCGCCTCTGGCGATGAGTAAGTCGGCCACGCATCGGAGTCCAGTTCATCAACGGAACTCGATGACTGATCGGCATTTGACGCGGATTCGGGGCCCGGCGCGGCGGTTCGGTCTTCGCTCGGATCGATAGCCGCCACCGGAATAACTTGATTATCGACTGCCACAACATCCGCTGATGCAGGTTCCGGAACGGGCGTTGACCAATCTTGCTCTGCGGACAACATCTCAGGCGCAGGTGATTGGTTATCGTCGTGGACCTCGACTTGGGACGCAATGCCCGAGTTGTCTTCGAGATCACAATCCACGTCCGCAAGACCAATGCTTTCCGCATCAACGCTCGGCGGCGTATCATCGGCAGGTTCGCTTTCAATCACTTCTTGTGATGGCAAACTTGGCGATGGAATCATCGCTGGGACATCGCTTGAGGAAGCGATGGACAGCGGAGCCTGCGCGGCGATCAAGTCGCGTGTTCGCTGCTCCAACCGTTCAATGCGAGCCAGCGTGTCATCGTGATCACGCGTGGATGTCGTAATCGCTTCGCGAGCTTTCTTCGCATCCAAACTCGCCTTCTCAGCGTCCACTCTAGCCTGCTTCGCATCCGTGCAGGCCTCATCACGCTCGCGCGAGGTCTGCTCGAGCTTGATGGTTAACTCCTCGTTGCGAACGGTCGCCTGATCAAATTTTTCGGTAAGCGCTTCGTTGTCGATCTTTAGCTGCGCCAGTTGCGACTCGGCGTTCGCCAACTCAACAGATAGCTGCTCAACACTCTGACGAAGTTGCTCGACCTCAGCGGTCCATGATTCCTGATTCGCATCTTTTTGATCCTGGTGCTCGCGGACCAGCGACTCGAGCTCGGCAATGCACTGCCGGGCGTCACGACAATCCTGCCGCAACGAATCGGCTTCCCCTTTTGTCGCTTTGATTTCATCTTCGAGCGTTTTGAGCTGTAGCTTCAGTGCACCTTCGCGCGTGACCAACTGATCAAACTGCATTTGCAACTCATCGTTGGCAGCTCGCAAGCGAGCTCGCTCATCGATCACTTCATCTCGCTCCGCAATGATCTCATCGCGCTGCTGCATTGATGCTTCACGCTGCGAGATTTCGTGCTCGAGATCCTTTTCCAGCTGTGACTTTGCCGCAAACGCTTCATCGCGTTCCGTGATCGCGTCGTCGCATCGCGTTAAAGCCGTATCGCGTGCCGAAGCGATCTCTTCAATTTGCCGCGATAACTCAGTGGCTTCCTCCTGATGTCGTTCGTTGCGATCAATCTCCAGCTGCTGAAGCGTTTCCTGCTGTTGCGTCAGTTCCAACAGCTGGTCGTTGAGATCATTGAACTTGGTCCGCATTTGTGCGACCGCCGCTGAAGCCGCATCAGCTTGATCCTGCGATGTTCGAAGTTGGTCGCGGGCGTCGTCGAGCCGATCAGACAGCGTTGTCTCATCACGCTGCCATTGGTCTTTTTCGCGTAAAAGTCGCTCAATCTGTTCGCGCTGCGTTCGGTCACGACCCTCAAAGTCTTCTTGCCGCCGACGGAGCTTTTCGAGATCGGCTTGCAGCGATTCACGTTTGGATTCGATGATTGCCTGTTCGACGGTCAGCTCATCGTGTCGACGCTGAAACTCAGCGTGAATTTCCACGGCCGCGGTTTCTTGCGTTCGCAGGTCTTCAGCCTGAGCCCGCAACGCTTCCTCGCGTTTCAGCAGTGCTTCTTGTTGTTGGTCCAACTGCCGCGAACGCTGCTGCAGGTCTGCCTGAGCCATCGCCGTCGTGACCGCTTGCGAACGCGTCGGCACAGTTGGGATGTCGGCGACTGATGTTGGGAATTCATGCTTGGAAGTATCCGATTCGATACCGACACCAGGCTGAATGGTTGCTTCGGGATCGAGCAACTCAAATTGATATGCTCCCAGTCGCAAGACGTCTCCGGTCGAAAGAAATCCCTCGGTCACTCGATTGTTATTGATCAAGAACGGAACCGAATAGGCGCGCACCAACACACGGTGATCGTCGCGGATCAGGACGGCGTGCAACGGTCGCAGCGATGCGTCTTCGAGCCGAATCGAACAACCAACGCCGCTTCCGATGGTGTATCTCGGCCCCGCCAAACGCAGCCGGCGTACGGGCGAGTCGGGACAACGCACTCGAAACGCAATTGCCCCTAGTGTCGAGGCATCCGCTGCGATGGCATCTCGTCCCTTGGGTGGTGACCCGGAATTCACCGAAAGCGTTGAGGCAAAACCGGCCGGCGTTTCGGGTGGCGTTGAGTGGGTGGTCACCGCTGAAATCCTTCATTCGGACAGACGACGTCGCAATCCAATACGACTGTTCTGGTTGAATCGGTTATTCCGAAGATGTGGTTGAACGGAATTGATGGGATTCGAATGCATCCACAAAGAATCCACGGTTCATTGCCAATGACGCTGAGCGCCGGTCGTATGCCGCTGCACACGGTGCGAATCCTCCAAAATCCCCGAAACTGCCAATTCTGCCGAAATTTCCCAATGGTGGAGATTTTCAGCGCCCATCGGCTGCCAGACGCGGTTTTGTCGGTTTTCACCAGACGAAATCAACGTCGGCTGGCTAGTCTGCCGGCGACGTCGACCGGACAAATGCGTTGTCTGAGCCCAGGCACGCTCAATTTGAGCGAACTGCGGATGCCAACTGTGCGTCTGATCGGTTGTCGATGACGGTCCGATTCGGTTTCGGCTCTGTCGGAAAATTGCATTCCTCTCAGCTCATCAGGTCCCACGATGGCTCGTGCCGAATCGTTAGAAAAGTTACGCGGCACACTAGTGCGTCGGCGTGATGCCCTGCGTCGGGCACTCGAAGGGGATCTAAGTCTGCTGCGTGAGCTGCACCAAGAGAAAACGGGCGATCCGCTCGATGCGGCGGCCGACACCGTTCAAGACGAGCTGAACAGCCAGCTCGTTGAAGTCGAAAGCCGAGAATTAACCGCGATTGAAGAAGCGATCGCCAAGGCCGACCAAGGACGTTACGGGGACTGTGAGCGGTGCGGCAAACCGATTCCGATGAATCGCTTGCGAGCATTGCCCTACGCAACTGACTGCATCGATTGTCGCCGAGCAGCCGAGCAGGGTCGCGGTGGCGTCGCGCCCGCCGTTTCCTGGAATCGCATTTTTGATTCCGTCGAATCGGATCCGGTTTAGTTCGAATGGAAATTCAAGCCGGAATACGGGCGTGCTAATCCATTAAGCCACTGACTCTTGCTAGCTGAAGCATCTGTCCCCGCTCGAAGGACGTTCCGCGATCCAGCACCATCGCCGGGTAGCTAGCCAACAAGACCACTAGGGCCAGCGTCAGACCTGTGTCGCAACGGCCGCAGCCAATTGCTCATACGTTCGCTGCGTGTCGATCTTTGTACCTCGGTTGTCGCACGCAATCTGGTAAAGATGCTGCCCGACGGGTGTCGGATAGTCGCCCGTGACGCAAGCTTGGCAAAGTTGGTTCGCAGGCAAGCAGATCGCCCGCGATAGCGCTGCGACGGGAAGGTAACGCAGCGAATCAGCGCCAAGGTCATCCGCCAATCGTTGCTGAGCGTCCTCATCAAGGTCTTCGTCAATGTCGAAATATCGCGGACCGATCAATTGGTCGATCGTCGACATATCGATTCCATAAAAACACGGCGCCATGATCGGTGGACACGCGACCCGCACATGAATTTCACGTGCTCCCCCGGCATCACGAATCCGATCCAACAACGCGTTCATCGTGGTGCTTCGAACAATCGAATCTTCCACCAGGATCACGCGTTTGCCCTGCAACACTTCTCGAAGCGGAGTGTACTTTGTTGCTGCTTTTGCTTTTCTCGCCCGACCACCTTCAATGAAGGTGCGACCAGCGTAACGATTGCGAATCAAACCCTCACGACACGGAATCGATAACTCATACGCCATCGAGTCAGCAGCTGCCTTTGAAGTATCTGGCACTGGCACGATGATCGTGTCGGGATCATCCAACGGCACACGACCAAACGCCCGCTCCGCGTCGGCCAACTCCCGGCCCAAATTGGTCCGCGTCAAATAAACGCTTCGGTCGTCCAATGTGCTGGCGACGTTGGCAAAATAAACCCACTCAAAGAAGCAGTGTTTGGACGTCTGTTTGGGAGCGAATCTCTCAATCCGAAAACCATGCTCATGATCAATCAAGATGGCGCAACCGGGCGGCAACGATTGAATCTGATTGGGCTCGAACCCAAGATTGAGCAAGGCCACCGATTCGCTGGCCGCGGCGAACAGTGGTCCTTCGTGAATAAAACACATCGGCTTCATTCCGAGCGGGTCACGAGCGATGATCATTTCGCCTTCTGCCGTCAAAATGGCCAAGCAATAAGCGCCATCAAAATCAGCCGTGGTCTTCCGTAACACCTCGATCCAGTCGAGTCGTCCGGATGTCTGCGACATAACCCGACCCAGTTCATGCAAGATGATCTCGGTATCGGTGTCGAGCGCCAAATGATGATCACCATCGGCGAGCAGTCGTTCCTTCAACAGGGTGTAATTGGAAAGCTGGCCGTTAAAACAGAAACTGAACCACTTGCGTTTGTGGATGTGGCGACGCTCAAACGGCTGGGCGTAGTTGCGATCATCTTCACCGCAGGTCGCATAACGGACATGCCCAATCGCGGCACGGCCAGCCAATGATCTCATCAGCGACTCGGCCTTGGCGCGATGATTCAGCCGGAACACTTCGGTAACCGTCCCAACGTCGCGACGCGTCTTGAGAAGGGAAGGGAGATCAGGGTTGAATGTGGTCATCCCGGCCGCAAGCTGTCCCCGATTCTGGATGTCCAGCAGCATCCGTGGCAGCAATCGAGAAATTTGCCGAGGCCCATCATCGGTGCAGATGGGACTTCGACCGCGGCCGGACAGGTGATAAATCGCGGCGACGCCGCATTCGTGGTTCAGTTCGGCCATGAAGGTG
>JBCCJB010000299.1:0-5383 GCA_039028015.1 Planctomycetota bacterium | reverse complement strand
CGGAATTGCCGGTGTGTTTTTTCGGCTATCACAAATCGCGTTCAGCCAAGAACGATTGTTGGCTCGGGCGGGTGAGCGGGCTTCAAAAATCAAAACGGTGGTCGAGCCAGAATCGCCAGCCAATGAGAGTCTGCCACCGCCGACCGTACCTCGCGTCCCGCCGCAGTCGGAAAGCCCTGGCGAACGATTGCGATACCGACTGGCCAGTTCGCCGACGGGTCGTTGGTCACTTTTTGGTGCCGCCAGCTTGGCTTTGGCGTGGAATTCGGTCTGCGTCGTCTTGCTCGCCGTGGTGATCTCGGGTTGGTGGGCCGATCGGAACCGACCCGTGCTTGCCATGCTTTTGATTTTCTTTGTTGGTGTGGCGGTGTGGTCACTCCGAACGTTTCGTAAGCGGCTTCGACAGATTGTGGGCGTCGGACCAACGCTGGTTGAAATCAGTGATCATCCCCTCGAGGCTGGCGGCAACTATGACGTTTACGTCGCTCAGATGGGTCGCATGACGTTATCCAAGTTTCGCGTTCGTTTGGTTTGCGAAGAAGAAACCTATTTTCGGGAAGGCACCGACGTGCGTGCTGAGAAACACACTGCCTTTTCGCGTGATTTGTGGACCGGCGATGCTGTTTGTGTTGACCCCAGACGCCCCTGGGAACAACAATTGACCATCGAGATGCCCGCAAACGCGATGCATTCGTTCAATGCCACGCACAATGCGGTGCGGTGGCAGTTGGTTGTATCTGGAGACGCTGATCCGTGGCCATCGTTCTGCCGAAGTTTTCCGGTCCTCGTGTACCCACCGCTCATGGCACCGCCTGCCATCCCGCGGTGAACATCACGATGTGCCGGAGTGACGGTGGTTACGTCGCCGGGCAATTGTTGCACGCCTCATGGCGAGTGGGACGAATTGAGCAATCCGAACTCGAAAGTGTCGAAGTCACCATTCTTTGGTCGACCGACGGAAAAGGCGACGAAGACATTGGCGTGCACCATTTCGAACGTTTCCAGTCCGATCAGTGGACCACGCATCCGCCAAGTCAACCGCGCGAGCTGCAATGCCGCCTGCCCGCGGCACCGTTGAGCTACGCCGGTCGCCTTATTTGCATTCAGTGGTGTATTCGTGTGCGTGCGTTTCTCACGGACGGACGCGAGATTGTCACGGAGCAACCGTTTTATGTCGTCGCGGCTCCCAATGAGCGCCAATCTGATTCGCACGCCGATCAAGAATTGGCAGAATCGCCCAGCGGAAACGGAAAACGAACGTCGAAACTGCGAACCGGTGCAGCAAGCTGGAAACGTTGGTTTCGGCAAGCAAACACAACCGACTGAATGAATCGAAAGTCGTACTCAGCAACGCGTGACGCTTAATCGCAAACGCGACAACTTCATTGATCAGCGGCTCGATTCCGCGACTTCCCGATTTGATCAATCGAATAAGAGCACTGTTGCCGTGGGACTGATCACGAGAATGAACCTGCTGAACCGAAATTGGTAAGACAGCAACGGCAGATTGCTCAATGTCGATGGGTATCTTGCTCAGCGACCTCCGCGTCCGCCTCCTGGGCGTCCACCACCGGTTGGACCTCCGCGTCCGCCCGTAGCACCCCTGGCACCGCCCGAAGCCGCGCCGGGTGGACCACCACGCCCGCCGCCGAAGCCGCCACCGCCGAACGGAGATCCTCCTCCACCTCCGCCAAAGCGGGATCGGAACGCCTCGATGCGGCGACGAATCTCATCTGGACTGGGGCTGGACTCCGAACCCGACGATGAGCCTCCAGAACCATTGGATGCACCCGAGTTTCCGCCACTGTTTTCACCCGTCGACGATGCAGTCTGACCCAGCACAGATTCCAAAGCTTGTCGCAGGACCTCGGGATTCATCGTGCCGGTAATCGGAATGACCTCGACGGTTTCCTCATTCTCCAAACCTGATTGGTCCAAAGCCGCCACCAACTCTTCAACCATCTGGATGTCTTGTGGCGTTGACGTCACGATCAACGAATTACTGCGTTCGTCAACCGCGACGATCAATGGCACTGGTTCGCTCTTGGGTTTTTCGGTGTTGCCGCCACCGCCACCGCCTCGTCCACCTCGAAGCGCCGCAAAGAAATCTTGGGGCGAAGGCGCGCCCCCGCCACCGCCTCGACCGCCCCGGCTGTTGCTTTCGTCTGATTGGACCTTATCAGCAAAGACTTCTTTGACGATCTTCGCGACATCGGCCGCGTCCTGATAAATCACTGGTATTAATTTCGGTTGTGCCACCGTACGGACGACAATCGGACTCTCCTCTTGATCAATCTCCTTCAGAATCACACGAATGAATTCCAAATCAGTCGGCGACGCTTGAACGATTAACGAGTTCAGTCGGTTGTCCGGGACGATGTTGACGTTGCCGCGGCTCGTGAGAACCGATGTCGCACCCGAATCATCGTCGCCGCCTCCGCCAACACCCAATAATCCACCAAGCATGCCACCACCCAGGCCGCTGACAACAGAATCGGTCAACGAACTGGCTGACGCCCCCGCATCAGCACCACCTAGCACACCGGCCACCATCTCCGCGGCCACATCAGCTTTGAGGTATTGCAAACGAAAGATTGTGGGCACATCTGAATTGATCAGACTTGCATCGCTCAACGACGTGATGATTTGTTCCAGAGAGTCCAGCGCCGCAGTGTCTTGCGATGCGATGATCAACCCTGCAGGTGTGACTTGGATCACGATCTCGGGCACCACCTCGGAACTCGAAGACATCGGCTCGGCCGCGCCTTCGGGCAACTGCCAAACCAAAGTTTGCGGTTGCACCAAACGCTCCGCTCGAACGTCCACCGAATCATTGACCGGTGGTGACCGGAAAGGTTGGTTGAGTGGGGCGTTTGGCTGCGTGCCCCGATTATTTTCATCGCGTTGTTGACGCAACGAATCATTCGAGTTGTTGCCATCGGACGGGCCGATGATACGCAGCCGCGTGCCGCGACCCATCAAAGGCCAAAGCGATTCCAGCTGATCAATCGTGTCACGAGCTGACGATTCCGTCAGCGGAAGAATCCGAACATTGTCACCCAGCCCGCCCGCCAAAGAATCGTTTTCTAATTCATCGATAAGTTGACGAACCAACTCGACTTGCTGCGGCGTCCCACGCACCCACAAGCGACGTGATTCGGGGTCACCATCAACGATCGGACCGTTGCCGCTGCCATCACCCGTCACGCCAAAGAACTTATTGATCGTCAGCAGTGCTTGAGCGGGTTCCAAGCGTTTCAAGTCGATGATCGTGAAGCCCTTACCATCACCTTCCAGCTCTGCGATGGTTTGCTCGATGATGGCATGCGTTTCAGGACGCGCGGAAGCAATAATTGCATTGCGATTAGCATCAACGGCAAGTCGCGTATCGGGCGTTCCCGCAACAAGGGTCTGCAAAACGTCATAAGTGGTCTGCAGGTCGGCGACTTCAATCACATGGGTCTTTAAGACAGCCGAAACCAGCTCGGCCTCGCTGCTGTCCTGCGTTCCGGGCAACGGGGTGTCGGCCTGTTCAATCACACGCTGCAACAAAGCAAGTTGTCCAGGGTCGCCGGTCGCAAAAATACGGTCACCAAACATCGGAACGGCAATCCGAATGTCTTCACCCGAGTTTTGTCCGGGTTCCAATCCCAATAGGGGTCGCGCGATTTCGAGCACTTCATCGGCAGCCCGATAGGCCAGATCCACGTTCATCACATCGGTCTCGGCCTTGATCGACGCTTCCAATACTCGATTGATTGTTTTGAGCTTTCCCACCGTTTCGGTAACGATGACTTGACGAGCGCCAGCCAGCACCGACACACGACCCCAGGGACCAATGATCTGTCCGAGTTCTTCTCGAGCCCGCTCCGGTTCGAGTCCGCCTAGCGGAAAGACGGCTCGGACGATGTCGCTATTGCCACGCTCGTCGAATTGATCCGGTGTCACCAACTCGGCCATTTCGCTGATCAGCTTGTCCGCATTAGTCGCCTCCAAATCAACCAACAACAACAACCGTCCACGTCGAACGATTGCCCAACCTCGATCAAGCAGCAGCCGATTGAGCAGATCAAGTCCCTCGGCGACCGTGTACCGTTTCGACCGATCAGAGAAGTTCACTGTGCCAGAGGGTGTCGCGTCCATCTGCAGCGACAGATCAGCTTGCTCGGCAAACCACTGCAGCACATCCCCCCAAGCCGCACCTGAGAAATTGAATTGCAGACCGGTTTCACCCGATGCCGTTGACGGCGGTGTGATTGGCGCGGCGGGGTTTGACGTAGCGGCGTTGTTGGTCGGCGCATCAACGACCGGTGCCGTAGACTCCTCGCTTGCGGTGGCATCGGCAGCAGCCGACGCATTGGTGGCCAAGTCTTGGCCGTGAGCAGTCGAATTGGTCAGACCGCCGGCCAAAACGAGCCATAAAACCAGCGTCGGAGGCAAAAATCGAATCATCTCGATTCGGATCCTGAGAAAAGGTGACGGGCGACGTCAAAATGCATCATTGTTGCAACCTACCGGCGGGTCAAAAGTTTCGTCCGAGAGCACGCAAAGAATGCCGGAATAAGCCGAAACGAGCGTTATGACCCGACGATGCTTGCATTCCAGATATCGCCAACATGCCATTGATGCGGCCGGGCGAATAGCTCACCGCAACGGGCATCTTTGGCCGCTGATTGCCGCCAGATCCGACTGTTTTCATCGTGATCCCGTGGTATCATTTCGGGCTCATCCGACGCACCCCACGCTGTTCATTTATGCTGACCAAGCAACGCAAGCTTATCCTCACCGGCAATCAGCGTGACATGATGCGGCGAGCCGGTCGCGTGAATGCCGAATTGATGGATTTCTTGCGACCCATGGTGGTTGCCGGAACCACGACGGGGGAAATCGATCGAATCGTGCATGACTGGACATTCGATCACGGCCATCGCCCCGCTACATTGGGGTATCAGAAATACCCTCGCAGCTGCTGCACGAGTGTGAATGAGGTGATTTGCCATGGCATTCCCGACGGAACCGTTTTGAAAGACGGCGACATCGTCAACGTGGACATCACCACCGTCGTCGACGGTTGGCATGGCGATCAAAGCGAAACATTTCTGATCGGCGAAACCACGGAAGAAAAGCGATCCGTCACCCAGTGCGCTTTTGATTGCATGCACTTGGCAATTGATGCGCTCACGCCAGGATGCCGCGTCGCAACCATTGGTGAAACGGTCGTTCCCGAGGCTCATCGGCGCGGGTTTACGGTGGTGCGAGAGTATGTGGGCCACGGATTGGGCCGACAATTTCATTTGGACCCTTCGATCCCCCACTTTCCAAATCGACAGAGCCGCATCGATCGATTGTTCCCCGGCATGTGCTTCACTGTCGAACCCATGAT
>JBCCJB010000298.1:0-5427 GCA_039028015.1 Planctomycetota bacterium | reverse complement strand
GTGGCCGCGGTTGCTGTTCCCGCAATTCCCAACGTCGAAGCGACCGTGCCGGTTCCGGTGTCGGCGATGGTCAGGTCGAGCGAACCGCTTGTGTTATCCGTGATTTGAATGCCGTCGCCGCTGCTATTGATCGAAGCGGTCACATTGATCGACAGTCCGTTGATGGTGTCAATCAAATCACCAACCGTTTCGATTTCGTCCACGGTCAAATTGATCGCACCAACATCGCCATTGCCGTCTTGGATCGTAAAGCTTCCGGTTGTCGGTCCTGACCCCTGATTCAAATCTGCCAGTTTGGTGTCAGTGGTAACCGATTGCAGGTTTAAGTCATTGCCAATTGCGATGTCACTGCCGACGACCCCGGGTGTGAATCCCAAATTGGCAGCCGTGTCATCACTTGAGGTAATCGAGAAGTCACCGGTTCCACCGCTCACGTCCCGCAACCGCAAACCATTACCGGCATCGTTGAGTCGCGCGATGACATCCAAGCCAGAAGCGTTGATTTCATCGATGATCTCACTGAGCGAGCCCGCGGTTGAAACATCAACGCTGGCATTGGTCCCATCAGACAACGTGAGATCGAGGTTGCTGAGCGTGCCAAGCCCTTGTCCACCGCCCAATTCCGTTAAAGAAGCGCCACGTAGCGTTGTCACACCGTCAGGCAGATCAATCGTGTTGCCATCAACCGTGTTGGATGCTTCGTCGATACCCCACAAACCAAGATCCGCCGCGGTCTCCGCTCCACCGAGTTGTTCAACGCGAAGATTCGACGCCGTCGAACCGGATTCATCAATCAAACGAATCTTGCCATCACGCGTTGTCGCTCGAATCTCAACGTTGGCATCATTAATCGCTTGAAGCACATCATCGATGGTCCGCGCCGTCGATAGATCGACATCCGCGTTGGTTCCCGATCGATCGGTAAGCCGAATCGTGCCAGCTTGAACGCCTCGTCCCTCGTTGAGTTGTGACAGGAGAACTTGATCATCAACGAACCCACTCGGCTGGATTGTGATCGAGCCGGATAGCCCGAGTGCTTGATCACGTGATGAAAAGGTTTGTGCTGATTGCACCGAATGAGTTGCTGCCGTTTGCAGCGATCGGACGCTGTAGGTACCGTTGACGGCGTCGTCAGCGGTCGAGACCGAAATCGCATCCGAATTCGAAGAGGTTGCCGACGTCCGAGTGAACAAGCCATTGCTGGACAAGCCATTGCCAGCGAGCTGGACACTAATTACCGATGCGGTCAACGATGCAATTTGTTGCTGTTGGCCTTCGATTTCGCGGGTGCGAGCCAACAAGCGATCGCGTGGTTGCGCCGAGATCGCAATCAATTGATCGACCGTGCCGACAATGTCGGTCCCCGTGATCAATCCGATGGAGCTTTGCAGGCGTCCCATGGCGAACGTTTGAATCGTTGGAAGCGAAGATTGGAATCAGGACAGTTGCCCGTATCGCACTGATCGGCAAAACGGACCGGATTCAGTGGTCTATTTGGTGACTTGGGCGATTTTGACGTTTACTACCGAGAGCGCGCACGTCAGGACTGTAAAATCTACGTCACAAAACACATGGGGACGAAAACGGGACGCCGAAACCGATCGGATTGTTGACCTCGGTCGGGCATTCATGGCCGACTCAGTGCTCGAAGCGAAGGCAAACCGTCCGCGTCCGACCTGATATCAGCCCGCTCGACAAAGAGCCTTTCCGAAAACCATTGAGCCGAGCGCCCTAGCGTCGGGCGGCACCTGAAATGCAGGGCGAAAACGACGCCTGAGGCCAACGCCAACGGCTCATAATGCTAATTCGCTTGGTTTCCGGAAAGGCTCTAACCGGTTTGCACGAGTGGCCGCGGAGTGACGTCGCACAGCTCTTGCATGTGATAGGCGGTGCGATCGGCGGTGAAGCGAATTTGCTCTTCCGTGTGTTCGCTTGTGATGAAGAAACGCAAACGGGCTGCAGATTCGTCCACCGCGGGATACAGGATCGGTTGCACGTTGATCCCGTCTTTTCGCAAACGATTGGAAAGACGCAACGCGACCAAAGAGTTGCCCGTGATGATGGGCACAACGGGCGTGCCACCGCTATCGCCCGTATCGAGGCCCGATTCTCGACAGAGATTGAGGAATAACTCGCTGTTGCGCCTGAGTCGTTCAACTCGACGTGGCTCACGCGATAGCACATCGAGCGCTGCGATGGCTGCCGCAGCCTGAGCCGGTGGCATACCGACACTGAAGACAAAACCGGGAGCGGTGTAGCGAAGCAATTCGACCAAGGCTTTTCCGCCGGCAATGTATCCGCCGCACGACGCGCCCGATTTGCTGAGCGTTCCCATCCAAATGTCAACGTCACGCGCGTTGATTCCAAAGTGTTCGGCAATCCCATGGCCGGTCTCACCCATCGTGCCAAAACTATGCGCCTCATCGACCATCAACATCGCCTGATGCCGTTGCTTGATCTCGATGAACTTGGGCACATCAGCAAAGTCGCCATCCATGCTGTAAACGCCCTCGACGATGATCAGCACGCGTCGATATTGATCGCGAAGTGCGGACAGCATCTTTTCGAGGGCGCGAGTATCGTTGTGCGGAAACGGGCGACGTTTGGCACCTGACAACAACGCGCCTTGCACAATTGAATTGTGTGAGAGCGAGTCATGCAAAATCAAATCGCCATTACCGACCAGATGACCGATTGTCGTTTCGTTGGTTGCATGCCCGCCGACCATCGTGATTGCCGCATCAACGCCAATCCAATTGGCAATCGCCGCTTCGAGTTGGCCATGAATCGGTTTTTCACCACTCACCAGCCGGCTCGCCGAAACGCTCGTGCCGTACCTGCGAATTGCGTCAGCGGCTGCTGAGGAAACTTCAGGATGACCGCTTAATCCCAAATAGTTGTAGCTGGCAAAACTGATGAGTTCTTGACCGTCCACACAAGTGGTGTCGCCGACAACGCCTTCGTGAACGGTGAAATAAGGATTGGGCACACCGGTCAGCTGCATCTGACGCATCGTGGTTTGCAGTCGCTGGTACTCCGCAAAATCCTCGACTCGGCTCTCCGGTGACACCGGTGTGCTGGTTGCCACGCGGATCGTTTGTGCCAACGGTTGATCCAAGGCATCCGAATCGGCCAGGCGAACTGCGTTGCCGGAATCGGATGTTTCGAGCCGACCCTCGAGGAATGCGGTTGCCCGAGCTTTGGCACCAGCGGAAAGGTATCGTTGCACCGCTGCCGCGGTCTGACCAATCGTTTCGATTTCGTCGAGCACTTGTTCGGGAAACCGTCCACCAAAGGTGCGTTCCAAGTTTCGAGCGATTTCGAGCCTTTCTAAGCTGTCCAAACCCAGGTCGAGGACGATGTTGGTCGTTGGCGTGATTTGTCCGGCCCTTTCGCCGGCGATGGCACGCACATGGGCTTCAATTGCATCGACAACGTGCGGGTCGACGTCCATCTCGGCGTGTGCCGCGCTAATCGCCGACGCCGCCTTCATCATCGTTTCGCCGCCACCGAAGCGATCGGTGGAACCCGCGACGCCCAGACTTTCCGCATCGCGCACCCACTGTGCGATGACCTTCAAATTGCCATCGCGAACCGCATGCAAGCAAGCATGACGCTGGATCTTTCCGCTGCTGGTTTTGGGAACACTGCTGTTGCGGACCAAATAAACTGCATCGGGTGGCAGGTCGTGTTCCTGGGTCACAGCCCGCCGAATCCGCTGCAGATGCTCATCCCAATCCAGATCGCGACGTCGTACTGTTTCCGCGACGATTATCAATTGCTCTCGACCATCCGAATCCGTGCCGGTGCCGCCGTTCACTGAAGGCGATGTCATCGCGAACGCGGCGACGCTCCCCGCTTGAACGACATCGCTGGCCCGCTCCACGGTCGCCTCGATGTCCTGCGGGTATCGATTGACCCCGCGAACGATGATCATGTCTTTCAGACGGCCGGAAATGTAGAGCTGTCCGTTGAAGCAGAATCCGAGGTCGCCGGTTCGCAAATAAGGACCTTCGCCGCTGGCCGTCATCGCGGCGAAGGTTTTGTCAGACTTGTCGCCGCGTTGCCAATACCCGCGGCCGGACGAGGGCGAATTCACCCAAATCTCACCAATACTGCCCGACGGGAGCAATTCCAGCGAATCGGGATCAACGATGATCAATTGCTCACCGGGCAAGATTCGACCACAACCGACTAGCTCGCGAACGGCGGCAGCATGAGGTGTGGTGTCGTCCTGATTGGTGTCGTCGGACTCAGCGACAACCGAATTACGATCATCATCGATAGCCGGGCGGACCACTCGCTGATCAAGCCCGGCCGCATCAAACGATTCTGTTATTGGCCTGGGCTCGCGTGGCCCACCCGTGATGATCAACGTCGTTTCTGCCATTCCGTAGCACGGCAAATGAGACGAATGACGGAATTGAAACGGTGCAAAACGATCCGAAAATGCTCGAAGCGTGGTGGCGCGAATCGGCTCGGCACCATTGAACGCAATTTCCCAGCTGGACAAATCAACGCCGTCAAGTTCACCCGCGTCAATCTTGTCCAGGCACAGCTGATAGGCGAAGTTAGGCCCGCCGCTAATCGTGACCCGGTGCCGGCTGATCGTTTGTAGCCACCGTGCCGGCCGCTGCAGAAATGCCATTGGGCTCATCAAAATATTTGGGCGTCCGATCGAAAGCGGCATCATGACGCCCCCAACCAAGCCCATGTCGTGGTAGGTCGGCAACCATGACATCCCGACCACGCTGGCAGCTGGTTGAAAGGCGTGCAGGATGAGCTCGCAATTGGCAATCATCGCTTCATGCGTCAGCATCACGCCCTTGGGCGACCCGGTCGAACCCGAGGTGTACTGCAGGACCGCCAAAGAATCGGATCGCAACTTCGGGCATCGCCAGTGCTCGGCATCGCGATGCGCCGGATCGTCGGTTCCCAACAGCTGAACACCCACCAAATCTTCGTGAAGCTCACGCCCGCCGAGCTGGTCAACGACCGACCGAGTCGAAAGCGCCCACCTGGCATCGGCATCCACCACGATGCTGCGAATACGCGATGCTTTTCGGTTGCGTCGCGGCGGGAACGCGGGCACGGCGACGGCGCCGCTGGCATGGCAAGCCAACAACCCGACCACGAAATCGAGCCCGGGTGGGTACAGCAATAGCACTCGATCACCGGGACGAATGCCGCAACGACTCTGCAAATATCCCGCCAGCCCTCGGACTTCATGCCAGAGGTCGGCGTAGGTGAAGGCGGTGTCGTTGCCCTCGCCGTCAGTAAATAAAAACGCAACGGATTCACCACGTTGCTGTTCCCAATGCTGCAGCACCGAAACGAAATGCTGGGCAGGCGCGAGCGCGTTTGGAGTGGAGGCCTGATCGGTTTGCGTTAGATCCACCAAAATTGACTCGCTGAGTGCTCTGTCAG
>JBCCJB010000297.1:0-5467 GCA_039028015.1 Planctomycetota bacterium | reverse complement strand
TAGCTGGACAGCGCCACTTTGGATGGAAAACACAGTGATTCATGGCATAACCGAGCGTATTAGCCGTCTTGGCGCTAGCCACGGTTTAGCCCGAGAAAACCGCGGCTAACGCCGAACGGCTAATCCAAAGTGGCGCTGTCCAGCTAGTTACCCGTATCGGCGCTAAAGGAGAATCCACCAAAGGGCACGATGCCATAAATGCCTTCGGTGAAGACCTGTCGCACAAAATCGTCAAAGACCTGGATGGGGCGATCGGGAATCACAATGACATCGCCATCGCGGACCCAGATCTCGTCGGCGGGCGTCGGTCGTCGGCCACGGATTGCGCCGTTGAGATCCAGCATGGTTGAAATGAGCCGCCAATCCTCGGCACGCCGGAAGACCACCACCTGCCGCAAATTGCCGCCTGGCAGATCGCCTTCAGCCAGTGCGATCGCTCCCATCACCGTGGTTGGCGTGGTGATTTCAAATCGACCCGGTTGAGCGACCTGGCCCAAGACCGAAATAAAGTGAGGCGCCTGCTGCGTCAGGATCGGTTCAACCTCCAGTCCAACCACCACTTCCGCGTAACGCAAGTTGACTTCGCGTTTGACTTGGTCGAGCGTTAGCCCCTGCACGTCGACCGCACCAATTCCTGGCAATCGGATTCGCCCGTCGGGCTGGACCACAACCGTGATGGATTGCGTGGTGAATCCTCCCAAACCACCCACCGCCGCCCGGATATCTTCGGCCAAGGTGTTGGTTCGAACCGGCGTGACATCGATCGACGGTTCGTCATAAAAAGATTGATACTCGCGTTCGAGCAAATCACGCAGCCCCTGCACGGTCAGTCCCGCTGCCTGGACTTGACCCAGCAAACGCACGGTGATGGTTCCGTCAGGCTGGATCAGCAAGCCGTTTTGAAGCGTGCCGCGTTCCAAATCTTCATCAGCGAGCGATTCAATCGCCACCTCGTCGCCCGGCATCAGTCGATACTGACCCACGTTTTGCCGCCTGGTGACTAAGTAGACGATTTGCAACGTATCTGCGGGTCGGACGTGGTAGCGGGCCAAGTGACGCAGTCTCGCTGGTCCGGCGTAGCCACCGGGTCCGTAGGCACCAAAATCCAGCGGGCGAGCATCGCTCCATCGAGCTTCGCCACCACACCGGCCAGCACAGTCAACGCCCAGCATGCAGTTGGGACAGCCATAGCCAGTTGGCACCATCGAAAACCGACTCGATCCCGCCTGGCACGACGAACAAACTGTTGCACTGGAGGAGCCAACACCGTGATGGGACGAGAGCACGGATGTTGGATGACTCGTTGTTATTTGCCCGATCACGATATCAGGTGTTAACGCGATCCCGACGACAATCATCATTAAGAAGTTGTACCACCGACACGTTCCAACAACGCGACAAAGCCCGGTGATCACTCGGTCATCGACTTCCAACATTGGCACTGGTTACCACCACTTGCGAAAGAACGAACGTTTCGCAGGGGTGTCGGAACCTCCGGTTTCCGATTTGACCGAGGGTGTGCGGTGTGACGCTTGGCTCATGACGCCGCGGTCGTTCTGCGACGAGAACGAGGCGGTTTGAGTGGGCTGCGAAGTCTGATGTTGGCTTGCAGTGCCAGGTGTCATCACGCTTCCTGAAACCATCGCGAATTGCCGTGGCGGTAAGTTCGTGACGTGTGGGGTTGCCGGGCCAGCGAGTTGATTTGGGCCAGCGAGTTGATTTAGGCCAGCGAGTTGATTTGGGTTGACGGGTCGATTCGCACTGGCCCACTGATTCGCACTGGCCCATTGAAACGCGGGCGTCGTTGCCGCCAGCACTGATGGACTGCCACCGGTGATATGACCAAGGGTCGCCAATCGTTGCTGGTGAATCGGATTGGCTGCAAGTGAAAGCGAGTGCGTCAAAGCCCAGCGGGCTTCATCCACCAGCCCCACGTCGGCCAATTGATGACCGAGCTTGGCGGCTAGCTGAGCATCGTTTCGTTGTCCTTGGACCGCCGCGCGTCGCAGACACAACGATGTTGGCCCAGGCAATTGCCCCGGATCATCGCGACCGAGCCGGATTTCCGCTAACTGATCCATCGCATAGGCGGCGACGGCGCTCTGAGCCGCAACGCTTGCAAGCTCACTTCTGGCATAGTCGAGATAGCGGTCGACCGCTTCAGCGGCGGTCGGCGAATACGTGACCACCCCCGACGCTTCGAGCCCCATCTGCGAGGTTGCGGTCCGCATTACGGCGTTTTTGGCAGGGACACGCGAATGCGGCGGTAATCCGCTGCGAATCACGGGCGTCTCATGCGATCTCGCAATCCTCACCACGGCGGTTGTGCCATCGGCGGCATACGGACCGGCGAAGTCAGCAGCCTCTCGGATAGCGGTCGCGGCCGACCGAACACGCTCGCTGGCTCGTTCGTCGCGGCGTGGCGCGGTTGTGGCTCGGTTGGGTTGGATCGCGGTGGAAGACTGGTGGTAATAGCAATCAATCGATGCGGCGGCCGAATGCAAAGCTCGCCAAGCCAGATGCTCTGCCGATGCGAACGCGCCGCAGTCATGTTCCAATTGGGCGTCCATCAAAAATCGCTTGGCATCGGCAAGATGTGATTGTGCCGTCTGAGTTGTCAGGTAAACCTGAGGATTGGGCGCCACTGAACCCGGGTGCTGCGGCGTCGCGTGCGACGGCGACGCTACCGCGCGATTTGCCGTTTCATTTCGATCGCGATTAAAGCGAGCGATTCGCGGTGACATGGATTGAAATTCGGTGGCGCTTGGACCCACAAAGGCAGCGTTGCTAGGGGCTCGCGTGTTGGTCGCGTCGAATAGATTGCTTGCGGTTGGGAGCGCCGCAGGCAACACCGCATTGGTCGACGATGCGGAGCGTTGTGTGACCATCTTGGCAGAGAAGTCCACGACGTGAGCCGGGTCGATCGGCACGGGAGGCAGAGCCTGCACGCGTGGTATTCGACTCGACAGCGCCGGACCAACCACATATGGATTGTGATAGGTTTCGCCAGCGACCGTTTTTACCGGAATGCCAAACATCATTAGTGGCAGGCATCCGGCCAGACCCAAGATCGCTCCGGTCCAGTGAATTGTCGCTTCTTGATCGGACCTCGCGGTGTGATGGCGACCGATGATGTCAATCATGAGGATCCGACGTGCGAGAGGGAAGAAATCACTCTTGTCGGTTAATCGGAATCCGGCTCTTGGCGGTGTTTGAATTCGACCACCGGCTGACAAGGATCGATCGGCTCGAATCTTACAAGCCGCAGAATCGGCAAAGTCGACGCGATTGAATTCGTGTTTGAGCGGCCCCGTGCACGTTCATGACCTAACCTTGCATGGGACAACAGCGACCACCCTTTCGCGTTGTCCGCCCTGTGCCAATCTGTTGTTTGAACCGACCATGTCCGTTTCGATTTCCAGCCAGCGTCAAGACGAACGTTACGCATCCCGTCAGCCGGATTCGCTGCAGTCGCGACTGATGTTGTTGATCAATGATCAATTGCATGCATTGCCCTGTGATCTGTCGGACATCAGTTGTGGCGGTTGCGCCGTTCGCGTGAAACTGGGCGAACATGTCGACGTGCAGGTGGGGGTCTTGCGATTGGTCGATCCCGAGCTGGGGATCAATCTCGACGTGGCAGGCAAGCTTTGCTGGAAACAACAAACGTCGGTTGGCGTGAACACATTTGGCTTTCGGTTTCGCCAACGCTTAGAGGCGTCGATGATTGATCAGCTGATCAATCAGGGCGTGGTCACGCGGCGGCAAGTTCATCGCGTTCGCTGCGATGGCGAAATCGACGTTCGCCGAGCCCACGGGAAAGAACCGGTGGGCTACGCGGTGCTGGAAGATTGTTCGTCGACGGGCGTTCGACTGTCGATGGATGTGCTGCCCGAGGTGGGCGAACGTTTGCTGCTGAGCAGCGAGTCTGGCCGCAGCGGCAGCGTCAGCGTGGTGTGGAGTTCAACGGGTTCGGAGGGTCACCATTGCGGCTGCCTGTTCGTCAACGTTCGTTCTTCGCGATCGATCAATGATGCCGTTCGCGAGGCTCTTGCGTAGCTGAATATGCCTGCACCTGCAGTATTTCCAGCTGCATGGATCTCAAAGGCAACCGACGCATGGTGAGGCGCTCACCGGCGAACCGCATCCGCTACATCCGCTGCGCATCATCGGCGAAGCAGGAATAACCACGCTTTCACCGCATCCTCCCGCTTGGCCACAGCCGCCGGACATCACGGATGGTCCTGCGTCGATGACAGTGGCTCCACTGACGATGCCCGCATCGACTGATGAACACATGGTGACGGTTTCCTCAACCAGCGTGGGAACCATCCGGCAGACTTGCACTTCTTTCGAGGTCATGACTGGGACTGAAACGTCGACGGAGTATTCTTCGACTTGCTCTTCAGCGATCCGGTCATACCGAGTTGTCTCGTACGGCTCAACGGTGTACTCGGGCACGTTGTAGGTGTACGAAATTTCCTTCGTCCGCTCTTCGGTCTTATAAGTGACGTAAGGAATCGTCTCGGTCTTGCTGACGGTCTTGTACGTCAGCTCGCGACGGGTTCGGGTTCGGGTTTCATCGTTGTACTGCACGACTTTGCGTGTTCGTGTTCGCGTTTCATCGACGTACGCGACGACCTTCTTGGTTCCCGTTCGAGTCTCAGTCCGATAGGCAATGCTCGTGCACTCATAAGGCACCTGTGTTTGCTGTTGTTCGAAGACCGTGTAGGCAACTTCTTTTGTCTCTTCCGTACTCGTCGTGACTGGAATCGTTTCAGTCACCACGTTGGGCACCCAAACTTGCTTGGTGACCGTGGTTGTACCGTAGCTCGCCGGTGAGCTGGCCATAACAGCGCCCGAGCCGCAGCCCGTCGCGACTGTTTGGCCCGCGTAAGAGCCACACCCCGCGTACAGCACAGTGCCACAACCGTATGAGCTGCCACAGACGTACGAGGTGGCACAGCCGCAATGGCTTCGGCATCCGCCGCACGCGCTTGAGGCACACGGACTGCTGCTCACCGTGCCACCACAGTTGCTTCCCGCTTCGTAGCCGCCTGCCGTTGCGGTTTGCACCGCCGCGGGCGCGGCCACTTCGACAACTTGCGTTTCATAGCGTCCATAGTCTTTCGTCACCGTCTTCATCACGGTTTTTGGAACCAACTGCGTCACTGTGCGAGTTTTTGTGACGGGCACCGCGTTGGTAACGGTCCGCGTTTTCTGGGTCGTTACCGGGTAAGGGACGCTGACGTTGTAAGTGAACGTTTCATCCTGCAACTTGGGGACCTTGACGGTGTACTCCTCAGGCACATCGACCAGCGTGGGCACGCGGACGGTGTATTCTTCCGGCACTTCATTCCACTCGGGAACTGTCTGAGTGACTTCGATCGAACGCTCGCTTTTGACCGGCACCAAAATCGTGTACTTGATGCTCTTCGTATCGGTCTTGGGAACGTTCACCATTTTG
>JBCCJB010000296.1:0-5493 GCA_039028015.1 Planctomycetota bacterium | reverse complement strand
GGTGACTTCGTTGACTTGTTCTATCCATTCCTCGCGGGCACGCCGTTGCTCAATCGCATGGGGCAGGCCGGTGCGGGGTTTGCTCCGTCGCCACCTGTGGCGGGGGCATTCAACACGGTCGTTAACGCAAATTATTCAAGTTTTCTGCAGAGTGATCTATCGGGTCTACCACTGCCGATTGTGACTCTGGCGCCGATCAAACGAAGCGGAAAGTTGGTGCACACCGACGCTGGAACAGGAGCGATCGTATATTTCCAACCCACCTACGACACATGGACCGACTTCTATGAGGTCGACGGTTTCGATCAAACCCAGACCTTTCTGGGAGGTACTGGTCCTCAAACTCAGATCGGCTCTCGATGGGTGCTCAATGATTTGGGTATTGCAACATCAAATCCGCGTCTACCTGATCTCTCAGGTCCACCACCTCCAATACCAGCAAACCACTTTCCGGCCGCCCAAGTCGATTCTGGCAAATACGTACCGGAGAATCCTGAGACCTCACCTCCGATTCAAATTGATTTGCCAGCGATCCAAGTTTCCGTTCGCGTTGAAGATCCCGCGTCACATGAGATGACGCAGTTCTCAATCGTTGAGGGTCTCCAGTAGCCGCGGCAGTTTGAATCGACAGTCCTTCTGTCTTTCTTCGTGGTCAGCCTCGATTGAGTCATGTCCAGTTCGCAAACAAACTGACTTACAACGAGTATTGCCTGTTTCCCGACGACGGGCGGCGACATGAAATCATTGACGGGGAGCATTTCATGAACCCGGCTCCAAGAATCTGTCATCAGGACGTCTCACGAATGATCCAATCATGACCACGACACATCACAAATTAACCTACAACGAACTACGGCTGTTTCCCGATGACGGAATGCGTCATGAATTGGTTGACGGGAGACATTACATGAACCCAGCCCCCAGTCCGCAGCATCAAAAAGTGTCGCGGCGGATTCAGTTTCAGCTTTACATGCAAATTGAACTCCCAGGACAGGGACAGGTCATCGACGCGCCGATTGATGTTCAGTTAACCCCGTCGGACGTGGTGCAACCCGATCTGGTGGTGGTTCTCAATGACCGACCCATCATCACCGACACGCGGATCGTCGGTGTGCCGAATCTGCTGGTTGAGATTTTATCACCTTCCAATCCACACCATGATCGTGAACTCAAATTTCGGTTGTATCAACAGCATCAAGTCGACGAATACTGGATCGTTGATCCGTTTGAGGAAACCGTCGAGCAATATGTGATTGAAGCAGCAGGTTATCGCCAGCTACCCGCCGCGGACGTATTAGTTTGCCGGGCTTTGCCGGGCGATGTCAGCGTTGATTTCCGCGAGGTTTGGCAATGAGCCTTACCGAAACTCATCTTTTACTCCACCCTCCCGCGACGTAGTCGTGTAAAGGTCGGCCCGCCCCGACGTGGCCGGGGAGAGCCGAACTTCCAGAGCCCACCCCGAGAACTCGCTAAAGGCTTGTTCTCGACCCTCCCACAGCAAAGCTGCGGGAGGGTGAAATCCCAAAGTTGTTTCCGAACAGTCTTTCGGGTGAGGGACTGGGTTAAACTGACCGACAGTCGAAGTGCATTCCTGGGCTGAAAGCCGAAATGATGTCAATTGGAAACGCGAAACTGACGTACCGCGAATATGTTTGCTACCCCGACAATGGGCGGCGGCAGGAAATCATTGATGGAGAGCATTACGCGAACCCGGCACCGAGCACCTATCATCAGGACGTGTCACGGCTGATCGAGTACTCAAATTTTCGCTGTATGAAAAAAGTGGTGTCGATGAGTACTGGATCGTTGATCCCGAAGAGCGTGAGATCGAACAGCATGTCTTGGTGGCTGGAGAGTATCAAACGACCCAACACGCCAAATCGATTGCCTGCCAGCGTCTAGGAACACCACTCAACATGGACCTATCCCAAGTGTGGTCGAGGTGATCATGTCCAGTTCGCAAACTAAACTGACTTACAACGAGTATTGCCTGTTTCCCGATGATGGGCGGCGTCATGAAATCATTGACGGGGAGCATTTTATGAACCCGGCCCCGAGTACCTACCACCAAACGGTTTCTCGCCGGTTGCAGTATTTTCTCTACACGGCGATTGAATTGCCCGGTTTGGGACAAGTCTTCAATGCACCCATTGACTTGCAGTTTTCGCCGTACGATGTGGTCCAGCCTGATCTGGTCGTTGTGATGAATGACCGGAAGATCATCACGCCTGCCAAAATCAAAGGTGTGCCAAACTTGACTATTGAGATCTTGTCGCCCTCTAGTGAGCAACATGACCGCGAACTGAAGTTCTCGCTCTATGAGCGGCACCACGTTGACGAATATTGGATCGTTGATCCGTTGGATCATAAGATTCAGCAAAGTGTCCTCGATGCCAATCGCAAACGATACGAAACGAGTCTTCACAGTGATGCCATTGCGACCGCGACAATCACGCCAACGGTCGAGATTGCTCTAACCGAGGTTTGGTAGCCGACCGGCGAGTTGTCGGGATGGATCGGGGAATCGCGTCGCCGTGGTCTTCGAATCAGCACGGCGAAGCGTGCTGGCTACTTTGAATTGGCGCAAGAGTGAGCGGTGGCTACGGTGTGAGTGGGCTAAGCGTTGTGATTTGTGTTGGTGCGCTCAGAACGATTTGATTGTGTTGTTGGCTAGCTAGGTGAGATGATGTCGATCGATGCCACGAAGCTCACGTATAGCGATTACTGCCTATTTCCCGATGACGGGCAGCGGCATGAGGTGATTGAAGGAGAGCATTACGTGAATCCAGCACCAAGCCCCTACCACCAAGACGTCTCGCGGCTGATTCAGTATCAATTAATCACGCAGATTGAGCTGCCCGGCCACGGAAAGGTCTTTAACGCGCCCATCGATTTGCAGCTCACACCCTCTGATATCGTTCAGCCGGACTTGGTTGTGGTGATGAATGATCGACGCATCATCACACCGACAAAGATCAAGGGGGTTCCCAATCTTGTCGTCGAGATCCTCTCACCATCGTCCGATGCCAATGATCGCGGTGTGAAATTCTCGCTTTACGAAAAAACCGGCGTGGATGAATACTGGATCGTGAACCCTGTTGAACATGAAGTCGAACAGCATGTTCTCGATGGCGGGAAGTACAAAATGACCCGACATCAACGATCGATCATCTGTCGATGCATTCAGCCGACGACTCATGTTGATCTAACAAAAGTCTGGTAATGAGTTTGGTAGCGCAAACAAATGCGAACCGCTTGTCGACCGACTCAGCCAGAGCATTCAGCTAAATAGCGTCGAACGGGGACACTTACTCGTCGGCGAGAAAACCGGAGTCGGCCATGAGTGACCGAATTACGTGATTTAGTTGAATGCTCTAGAACGCACGCCTGGATTACGACAAAGCCATTGCGGTCAGTGGCAAACGTAGTCCATCGTGCGCTAAGTGAATGTGATCGGGTAAGGCAGCTTCACCGGCAGCGTGTTCCACATCGTGTGAAAGATGAGTTAGGAAAGCTTGTCGCGGTTGCAGCCGATCAATCATCTCAATCGCTTCGTCGACGCAGTAATGCGTTGGATGAGGCCGATAACGCAATGCGTCGATCACGAGTGTGTCCAGCCCCGCTAGCAGCTGCATCGATGCCTCGGGTATCTCATTAGTATCGGTGCAATACGCAAAGTTGCCGATGCGAAAACCGAGCACATCGAAGTAGGGTCCGTGCTTAAGTGGTATCGGAACAATGGGTGTGCCCCAAATCTCGAAGGGTTCTTTGGTGATCGTTTCAAACGTCAATTGAGGTGTCGCGCCGGGGTGTGTCGCGGCACGCTTTGTAAACGCATAGTCGTAGGATTTTCGAATCCGCTCCTCGACATGCGTTTCGCAAAACAATGGCACCGGATGTCCGAGCCGAAATGGAAACAATCGCACGTCATCGAGTCCAAACAAATGGTCGGCGTGCTCGTGGGTGTACAACACCGCGTGCACGATTGGTACTTTTTCGCGAAGCAACTGCGTACGCAGATCGGGCGGCGTGTCGACCAGCAAGTTGCCGCCAGGAAGCTCGACCAAGATCGAACAGCGGGTGCGATTATTACGTGGATCATCGCTCTGACAAACGTCGCAATCACAACCAATCGCGGGCACGCCAACGCTGGTGCCGGTGCCGAGAAAAATCACGTCACCGGGTTGATCACGAACCGTCATATCTCATCCGTGACACAGCCTTCCGACGCACTCTTCACGCAGCGGATGTACTTGGCCAACGTGCCTCGTGTCGCCTTGAGTGGCGGCGCTGTCCATTGCTTGCGACGCTGATCCAAGACCTCATCCGAAAGATCCACATCGAGCGAGTTGGTTTCCGCATCGATTGTGATCACGTCTCCGTTTTGGATCAGTCCCAGCGGGCCACCGACTTGCGCTTCCGGCGTGATGTGCCCAACGATGAACCCGTGACTGCCGCCGCTAAACCGTCCATCGGTCAGCAATGCCACATCGGCTCCCAGCCCCGCACCCATGATGGCGCTGGTCGGTGTCAGCATCTCGGGCATACCCGGTCCGCCTTGAGGACCCTCGTAACGAATCACAACCACATCGCCCTTTTGAATCTCGTTTTGCTCAAGCGACGCCAGCATCAATTCCTCGCTGTCGTAGATTCGTGCCGGACCTTGAAATCGCAGCCCTTCCTTGCCCGTGATCTTTGCAACCGCTCCATCGGGCGCCAGTGATCCTCGCAAGATTCGGATGTGCCCTGACGGTTTGATTGGTGACTCAACACCGGCAACGATCGTTTGCCCGCTCTTGAGTCCAGGCAACTCATCAAGATTCTCGGCTAATGTCTTGCCCGTAACGGTTTGATGTTGAGCTTTGATTAAGCCTTTTTCCAACAAGTACTTCATCACCGCTGGCGTGCCACCAACGCTGTGAAGATCTTCTTGGACGAACTTGCCGCTTGGTTTGAGGTCGGCCAAGTACGGCGTGCGATCACTGACAGATTGGAAATCATCGATCGTTAGGTTCACGTGGACGCTCCGCGCCATCGCGATCAGATGGAGCACGGCATTGGTGCTGCCGCCAAGTGCCATCAACGTCACCATGGCATCCTCAAAGGCATCTCGCGTCATGATGTCGCGCGGCTTGATGTCGTTTTCCAACAGGTGAAGGATCGCATGACCCGCACGCTCACACTCCGCGATCTTTTCGGGATGTTCGGCGGGGATGCTTGCGGAATATGGCAGCGTCATCCCTAACGTCTCGATTGCGGTCGCCATCGTATTGGCCGTGTACATGCCACCGCACGCGCCAGCGCCAGGACAGCTGCGACGCACGATTTCACGCCGTTCGTCCTCATCAATCTGACCAGCGATGTACTGACCATAACACTGAAATGCACTGACGATGTCGAGCTTTTCGTCTTTGTAGTGTCCCGGTTTGATCGTACCGCCGTACACCCTGATCGCGGGGCGATTTAGTCGCCCCATTGCGATCTAGCAACCGT
>JBCCJB010000295.1:0-5496 GCA_039028015.1 Planctomycetota bacterium | reverse complement strand
TCAAATGCAAGCGCGGTCCAAACGCCACGTTCTCATAGATTGATTTGGGGAACGGGTTTGGCTTCTGGAAAACCATGCCCACCTGTCGACGCAAATTGACGACGTCAGTGGTGCTGGACAACACATCATCCCCGCCCAGTTCAAGCGTTCCTCTCGCGTGCGCCGTGGGCACAATATCATTCATGCGATTAATCCATCGCAGTAATGTGCTCTTGCCGCAACCGCTGGGCCCAATGAAAGCGGTCACCTGATTTCGCGGGATGGCCAGACTGAGATCATGAATCGCTTGAAACGATCCATACCACGCATTGAAGTGCTCAATCCAAACACACGAATCCGCTTTCGCGGGCCCCGGTTTGTCTGACTTTGCCAATTTCGGCGTCGGTTTCGAACTGACCTCAGACATGGTGGGCGTCTCGTCGTGATCTAACCGGATGGGTACAGAGTCGGTCGCGGTCATGAACAACTCACTCGATTCGCATGCGTTGTCGAAGAAAAATCGCCACTGAGTTCATCAGCAGCAAAACGACCAACAATACTATGATCGCTGCTGCCGCGAGCTCTTGATAGGTCGCCTGTTGCCGACCAGCCCAATTAAAAATCAAAACGGGCATCGTAACCACGTTATCCATCAGATGTTCGGGGCCAGAATTCTTGGCCACGGTCGCACCAAGCACCACCAGGACGGGTGCGGCTTCGCCAATCGCACGACTCATCGCGAGAATCGATCCCGTCAAAATCCCGGGTAAAGCCGCTGGCAGGCTGACATTCCGAACCGTCTGCCATGTTGTCGCGCCCAAACCATAGGACGCTTCACGCAGCGATGGTGCGACGCTTCGCAGTGATTCTTGTGACGCAATGATGACAACGGGCAAGATAACCAACGACAGCGTCAAACCAGCCGCCAGGAAACTGCGACCAAACGGGACACGAAAGTAATTCCACCCGGTCTCGGCATACTCACCACCAACACGTCCAAGCTTAACGGTCCGCTGGCGCACCGCCGGATCGGTCGGCTTTGGCGTCCCCGGCTGCCAGACGGCCACGTCAATCGGATTTCCGCCGCGATCCACACCTTGCAGCGGCCCGGTGACGGTGAGCGTGGTTTGAGAAGCATCCGTTTGCGGGATCAGCACGGTGTGACCGCCGCCGGCCAACGTGAGCAATTGGTAATAGCGTTTGACACCCATGAGCTCCACACCGTTGGACTCGTTGACGCGAATCTGTCCAAAGATGTTGAACATGAACACAAATAGACTTAATCCAAGCAGCCCGTAAACAATCGATGGAACGCCCGCCAGATTAGCAATGTTGAGCTGAATGAAACCATGCATCGCTCGAAGTGCTTGATTGGTGGGTTTGAATTCCTCCAAAAATATTGCGGTGCCGATTCCCAGCGGAAGCGCTGCCAAGGCGCAAATACCCAAGATGCCCACTGACCCCACAATCGCTGGCCCCATCCCTGCTGTTTCGGGCGCGAGTTCGCTGTGCGCATTCCGAATCAAGTTGGGTGTCAAGCAATGGCGACCTTGCCATCCGATCGAAACCAACAGCACAACCAATACCACCACGCTGAGCAGCGAGATAAGCACGCAAAGCACATAGAACAGACGACTATAAAGTTTGCGTCGTCGCGAATTATCAGTCGCCGCAGTCGCGGAACCGCGTTGAAGATCCTCGGGCAGGGCAACCGGATTGATGGCGCTCAACTGTACGATTCCTGATAGCGACGTCGCACGACTTGTCCCAACAACGTCATCCCAAACGTGATGACGAAAAGCGTGATCGCGACCCCGTACAAGCTGAAGTACTGCACCGTCCCGTACTCGTTTTCGCTCTTAATCATTTCGACGATGAAACCAGTCATCGTCTGTGATTGTTGTCGAGGGTCGGCGGTGAAGGTGGCTCGCGTGCCTGCTGCCAACGCCACAACCATCGTCTCCCCAATCGCACGACTGAATGCCAACAGGAACGCGGAAACGATGCCCGAAAGAGCTGCTGGCACAACAACTTTCATTGACGTTTCAAATGGCGTGCAGCCAAGACCATAAGCTCCTTCACGAAGACTCCGCGGCACGGCGTGCAACGCATCTTCGGAAAGACTGCAGACCATCGGCAAACAGAGAATGCCAACAGCGATGCCAGCACTGGTTGCATTGAACGTGTCAAACGCGCCGCCGGTGAGCCCTTGCAGCACAGGACTGATCAGCAGGATCGCAAAGTAACCAAGCACGACCGTGGGAATACCCGCAATGATTTCGAGCGTCGGCTTGAGCCAGGATCGAACGCGGCGTGACGCGAATTCACTGAGATAAACGGCCGTGATTAGTCCGCACGGAAGGGCAAGCACCATGGCAATGACCGTGACCCGAAATGTTCCCGATAGTAGCGGTCCGATTCCAAACTCAGCCTTGCTCAAATCACGACTTTGCAGTGCCGTCCACTTGGTCTGCGTGAAGAAATCGCCAAGTGAGACATACGGGCTGCGAAAGAAATTCGCACTCTGCCCAATCAACGTCACGATGATGCCCAGCGTGATGCCGACCGTTGCAAGCGAACACAGTGCCAACAACGCGACCATTACCTTTTCCTGCCACACTCCCCAACCGGATGATCGGAACTGGCGGTTCTGCAGTGCAGCCGGTTTGGCCGTGGTGGTGGCGTCACTCATCAGACGGAATCGGTCGGCTCACTGAGTCAAATTATCGGGCACAAATATCTCCGCCAGTGGTCCACTCCGGCTCTCACCTTGGGCATCGACAAAGTGGGTTCCCATCCGCAATGACTCCAGATTTGCCATCGCCGTCGAAATAATACTGTCGGGCAGACGCACATACCCGACCTTCTCCGCGGCGTCCGACACATTGTCGAGATAATAGGTAACGAAGGTTTCAACTTCGGCACGGTTGAGCGACTCCGTATTGACATAGATAAACAGCGGACGGCTGAAGGGTGCGTATTTATTCGACGCAATATTGTCAGTCGTGGGCATGTAGGCCGTTTGGTCTTTGGGGTTGACCACCGGCACCGCCCGCAGCTTGTCTTGGTTTTCGACAAAGTAAGCCACGCCAAAAAATCCAATGCTGTATTTATTGCCGGCAACACCTTGCACGAGGATGTTGTCGTCCTCGTTCAGATTCATATCTTCACGAAGTTCTTTGTCGTCTTTCTTTGCCAGGACCTCATGGAAATAGTCATAGGTCCCGCTGCCCGTACCCGGCGCGAAAATGTTGATGGTTTCATTGGGCCAACTCGCATCGATGTCGCTCCACTTTTGTGCGGCGTTATCTCCGACGAACATTTGTTTTAGTTGGTCGACGGTCAATTCCGTTACCCAGTCGTTTTCGGGATTCACCACAATGGTGAGTCCGTCATAAGCAACAGGAAGCTCAACGAAACTGATACTGGCCGCTTCGCACTTCTCCGCTTCACCCGGCTTGATCGGTCTGGATGCATCACTGATATCCGTTCCCTTGTCGGCAAACGACTTGAAACCGTTGCCGGTACCGTTTCCACCCACATCCACACTCACACCAGGGTGCGCAACGATAAAGGTCTCGCGAATCGCATTGCTTATCGGTTGCACTGTGCTGCTGCCATCAATGCGAATCTGTCCCACTAAGGACGACGCCTCACCGGTTGAGATTGCGGGAGCTGCTGGATCGGCACCTTCGGGAATGGCTTTCGAATCACAGCCGACCACGGCAATCAAAATCAGCAGGACGGAACCCAAAACTGACGAGACGGAATACGAGACTTTCATTTGGTTGCATGCCTGAGACAGATGCGTTTGGGGATGTGTCGCGGCACGAATTGTAACTACGAACGAAGCCACTCGGAACGGTCGCTCGCAAACGCACGCATCATTCGAAACAAGCGTCGGCGGGCGATTTTGACGCGGTTAAGACAAGACTCGCGTCACCGACGAATGGTTTTCCCGAGACGTTCTATTTTGAAGATCGTGTGAAGAATCAAGCCGGAATCATGCCGTCATTGCCACCGAATCATCTTCTTGATGCAATCCCGATGAATCATTCTCCGACAGGTCAGATGGCGTTTGCCCATCACGTGGCATTCGACGCCACAGGACGCAGGCTTCGGCGACCATCCAGCCCTGAATCGCGAGCGTTCCCAAACCAAAAATGACTAAGACCCAATCACGATTGGGCCACCAATTCTGGGTCAAATCAAAGGTCATCGCCCAAGCCGGCATCAACATCATCAGCATCATGGGCACCGCGACAACAGCAAGCGGTCGATTGCGGCGCGCCAAATAAAAAGTGGCGACCATCAACGCAAGACCAGCCAACAATTGGTTCGTGGCGCCAAACAACGGCCAGAGCATCAATCCACCTTTGCCCGGAGCGTCACCGGCAAAAATGGCGATTGCGAGACCAACACCCACTGCGATCCCCGTCGCCACAAACTTATTGGTGCCAAATTTCCAACCAATCGTGCCAGCCAATTCCGCCAACACATAACGCTGCAAACGCGTTGCCGTATCGAGCGTGGTCGCCGCGAAACAAGCGACCATCACAGCCATAATGGCCACACCAAATTTCAACGGCATTCCAATCGTCGACATGAAGTTGGCACCGCCGTCGATGAACGCCGCCAGTTTCTTATCCAAACCCTGCTGCTTCCACCCACCAGCGGATGAACTGTCATCGACTGCGACGGCTTCGTCAGCGAGCGGATTGTCATCAACAGACTGATCTGACTCTGCAATCTTCGAAATGGAAACAGCAGAACCGGAAGCTGGCAGACCCGTCCGGTAGTACGCACGCCACGCTGGTGAACCCTCACCGCTCACATCATCGAGCGAGACATCTTCACGCGTGATCAGGGTGCCCTGCTCGGTTTGCGTGCGAGTCAACTTTCCCATGCCAACTCCCGCGCAGCATGCCAACACGACAAGCACGGCCAGCATCCCCTCACCCAGCATCGAGCCGTAGCCAACCATTTGTGCGTCGCCTGCCGAACGCAATTGCTTGCTCGTCGTACCGCTGCTGACCAAACAATGAAAACCGCTGCAAGCACCGCAAGCAATCGTGATGAACAAAAAGGGAAACATGGGCGGTGCATCAGCGGGAACCGCGGAAGCAATCGCTGGAGCGGACGATGACAAATCCGCTGCACCAGAGAGAGACGCGACCGCTAGACCAATCAGCAACATCGCCACCGCAATGGCTAATTGCAGGCTGTTGATGAAGTCTCTGGGTTGCAACAACAACCACACTGGCAACACCGACGCAACAAACGCGTAGGCGAGCAACAGCACCGACCACACCACCACTGGCGTCGCATAAACAGCCTGCTCCGGCAACACTTTTGCCAGGTCAATCGGTGCGATGGTAGACCCGAGATAGATGGTTGCATACAACACCACCAAACCCAACAGACAAGGCAGCACCAAGTCGCGACCTCGCGAGATCGCCATCCAACCAATCGCTGCCGCCACGGGCATCGCCGTCCAAACGCTCAACACGGATTCGG
>JBCCJB010000294.1:0-5497 GCA_039028015.1 Planctomycetota bacterium | reverse complement strand
CGGGGCATTCCCGTGACCCGACACGATCAACTTTCCGAGGAACTCGATCGCGATGTCAGCACCCTGGAAGGCGTGATGACGGTACTCAAATTTGGGGGAAAGTTCGAAAAAGGTGCGTATCAAACTTCGGGCGGGCTGCATGGCGTTGGCGTCACGGTGGTCAACTTCTTGAGCCAGTGGGCCAAGGTCGAAGTCAGCCGTGATGGCATGACGTGGACGCAGGATTACAAACGTGGTGTCCCCGACGGCCCGATCGCAAAAGGTCGAGCGACCAAAAAGACGGGGACCAAGACGACGTTCAAGCCTGATGGCAAGATCTTCACGGTCACGAAGTACAACTACGACACGTTGGTCAAGCGACTGCAGGAGCTCGCGTTTCTGAATTCGGGTGTCCGCATTCAATTCCATGATGAGCGGAACGGTGAAAGCGGCGATTTCTTCTATGAGCGCGGCTTGATTGAATTCGTTGAACACCTCAATCGCGCTTCCGATGTGTTGCACGCCGACGTGATGCAGTTCACCGGGGCCCGCGATGGTGTCGAGTATGAAATCGCGATGCAGTACAGCACCGAATACACCGACACGGTGCAGTCCTATGTCAACAACATTCACACGATCGAAGGCGGCACGCACGTATCGGGTTTTCGCGGTGCGTTGACCCGGACGCTGAACAATTACGGCAAAAAAGAGGGGTTGTTTAAGAACACCACGCCCACTGGCGATGATTTTCGCGAGGGTTTGACCGCTGTGATCAGCGTCCGCGTGCCGCACCCTCAATTTGAAGGGCAAACGAAAACCAAACTTGGCAACAGCGATGTTGAAGGCATCGTGACATCAGGTGTTGGCGAACAACTCTCCAAGTATCTGGAAGAGAACCCACGAGTCGCAAAGACGATCGTGCGCAAAGGTTTGCTGGCGGCCGAAGCTCGTGAGGCCGCACGCAAAGCCAAAGACAATCTGCGGAAACGCAAAGACGCGTTGGGCGGTGGTGGCTTACCCGGCAAACTTCGCGATTGCATTTCCAAGAAGATGGAAGAATGCGAGGTCTATCTGGTCGAAGGTGATTCGGCGGGCGGATCGGCCGAGGGTGGTCGTATGCGTGAATATCAAGCGATCCTGCCACTGCGCGGAAAAATCATCAACGCCTATAAGAGCCGCGAAGATAAGGTGCTGGCCAATGAAGAGGTCCAGTCGATGATCCAGGCGATCGGCACCGGCATTGGTGCTGATCAAGATCTTTCCCGCCGGCGTTACAACAAGGTCATCATCATGACCGACGCGGATGTCGACGGCAGCCACATCCGCACGTTGTTGTTGTGTTTCTTTTATCGCCAGATGTATCAGCTGGTTGCGGCGGGACATGTTTACGTGGCTCAGCCGCCGCTCTTCCGTGTCGTGCAGGGAAAAAATCGCTATTACGTCCAAGACGAAGATGAGATGAAGACTCAGTTGCTCGAACGCGGTTTGAATGAAACCAAGCTTGAGTGCGACGACGGTCGGTCGGCGGAAGGCGAAACGATGAAGTCGTTGTGCCTTACGTTGGCATCGATGGAAGACGCGATCCTAGCGCTGGAGCGACGGGGTGTCAGTCTTCGCATCCACGCCGAACGGCTTGATCCGGTTTCCGGTGAGTTACCCGCATTGTTATTGACGCTCAACGGTGAAGAGAACTGGTTCCATCACGACGATCAGGTTCAGCAATATCTCAGTGATCACAATGCCGTTTTGGATAGCGAGCTGGATGTCGATGAGACCGAGCCCGGTGATCCGACGACATCGGCGGCCAACGGCAAGGCCGAATCTGACTCCACGCCACCAAGTCCGGCTGAAACCGATCGAGCCATCGCTCACTTGGTTGAGCTCAATGAGGTGCACACGCTCAACAGCGGTTTGGAAGATCTGCAGCCGCTCGGATTTGCTTTGCAGGATTTGATTCCCATTGATCGAACCGGTTCGACGACGCCACGGTTTGAGCTCGTTCGAGGCGAGGATTCGCGTCGACCAATGAGCGACTTGCGAGAGTTGCTTCCTGAAGTGCGTGCAGCGGGTGAACGTGGCCTCCAAGTCCCGCGGTACAACGGCCTGGGCGAAATGAATGCCGAGGAGCTCCGCGAAACGACGCTAGACCCGGCCAATCGAACATTGATCAAAGTCAATCTGGCCGATGCCGGTGCGGCCGACGAGATGTTTCGGTTGCTGATGGGTGACAAAGTCGAACCACGCCGCGACTTCATCGAAACGCACGCGTTGGAAGTCCGAAATCTGGACGTCTGACGGAGTAGTAGGCACATTCCCATGTGCCGTTGCCCGCGGCACACATGTGTCGTTACCCAACTCTGTTTGCTGGGTTGCGGCACACGGGAGTGTGCCTACTGCGGTGGGCCAAATCAGTATTGGAAGCTGGCGGCGTCTTCTTCGGGGGCCGGTTGATAACCGAGTGGTTCCATGCTGCTGCCGGCTCGTCCCTGACTGAGACTGCGAACCGCTCCGCTGTAACCGAACATCTCTTTTAGGGGTGCGTGAGCCGTGATCACGGTCATCGCGCCGCGCGTTTCTGTGCTGGCGATCATCGCGCGACGTTGCTGCAAGTCGCCAACGATCTCGCCCATGTAGTCTTCCGGCGTGGTGACTTCCACTTTCATGATCGGCTCTAGCAAGACCGGTCCGGCCGCTTGCAAACCGGATTCAAACGCATCGCCCGCGGCAATGCGAAAAGCAACCTCATCGCTGCCTTCTTCTTGCATTTCCGCATCCAGCACATCGATGCGGACGCCCGAGAGCGGGAAGCCCGCAATCATGCCCCCACCGCCCGCACGATCGCGTAGTTCTTCGATGGCTGCCGTTCGGACCGCGTTGGGAAGCGATGTTTCGGGCGGTAGGCGATCAAAGACCAGCACGGGTGTTGAGGGATCTTCGGCGGGTGTGACGTTGACCTTCAAACGTGCAAACATTTGCGTCGTTCCGACGACGCGATTGCATTGACCAACAATTTCGGCCGACTTGCCAATCGTTTCGCGATAGTTGACCCGTGGTTTGTAGAACTTGACGTTCAAGCCAAAGTCACGCGTCAATCGATGCTGGATCACCTCCAGATGCAACTCACCCATGCCGCTGATGATGGTCTGGCCAATCTCTTCATTTTCGACCGCGCGAAAGGTTGGATCTTGGCGGCGGAGCATGTCCAGCGTTTCATCAAGTTTCTTTCGATCGGCCGTGCTTTCGGGCTCGATCGCCATCGACAGCACCGTTTCAGCGAACTTGATGCTGGGCAGTTCGATCGTGTCTTTGGTGTCGCAAACGGTGTCGCCCGTGATGGCGAAACGCGGTCCGATCACACAACAGATATCGCCCGCTGTGATGGAGTCTACCTGCCCGTCGCGTTCTTTCTTGCTGGCATGGATTTGCCACAGCTGTGCGACGTTTTCTTTCTTGTCACGGTTGGGGCACTGCACCCGGGAATTTTGTTTGAGCTGGCCGCTGTAAACGCGAATCCAATAGTTGTCGCCCGTTTTGGCGGGCAGGATCTTAAACACCAATCCGCAAAACGGTTCCTTGGGATCGCAGCGGCGACGAATCGTTTTCGTCTCGTCTTTGGGATCCACCCCTTCGACGGCCGGACGATCTAGCGGGCTGGGCAGGAAATTGCCAACACCCGTCATCAGTGGTTGCACGCCAATGCCATGCAGTGCCGAACCACAAAAGACCGGCTGGATCGTTTGGTCCAAACAGCCCTGCCGAAGTGCCGACCGGATCAAATCGTTGGGTACGGTTTGGTCCTCCATCGCAAGTGCCATCGCTTCCTCGGAGTGTTCGTAGACGACCTCCAGCATTTGCTCACGCCACAGCAACGCGTCGTCGAGTAGGTCCGATGGGATATCGGTTTGTGTGACCTCTTTGCCTTCGGTTTCAGGATCAAACTGCAGCAGCTTCATCTCGATCAGATCGATCACGCCGCGAAACGGATTCTCGACGTGCGCGGGACCTTGGCCGACGGGCAATTCAACCGCAACGGGGCGTCCGCCCAGCCGTGGTCCGATGTCGCCCAAGACCGCTTCGAAGTCGGCACCTTCTCGGTCCAACTTGTTGATAAACACAATCCGCGGCACGTGATAGCGATCGGCCTGTCGCCACACGGTCTCACTTTGGGCCTCGACGCCCTCACGTGCCGAAAAGACAACGACAGCCCCGTCGAGAACGCGGAGACAACGTTCAACTTCGGCGGTGAAATCGACATGCCCGGGCGTGTCGAGAAGATTGATGTTGTAATCGCCCCAGTTGTATTTCACGCAAGCACTAAAAATCGTGATGCCGCGTTCTTGTTCTTCGGGATCGTCGTCGGTGTCGGTGGTGCCGTGATCGACTCGGCCGACACGATGCTTTGAACCGCTCAGGTACAGCATCCTTTCGGTGACGGTTGTCTTGCCCGCATCAATGTGGGCGATGATTCCAATGTTGCGAATCTTCGATATGTCGGACGCCATGGCGTTGGGTTACAGACGGATTCCAATGAATGTGGGGAACCCGGAAGCGCCGATGCACGCCGCTGCCGGGCGGCACAATGTAGCAACCCAAAGGCGGTTTGCCGTCCCGGGCTATGTGCGATCATGGCGTGATGTCGACGTGGATTCGACCAGACAAATCAGGTCACAAACCGCAGTCGATTGTCGAGAATGCTCAATAGTGATGGCACATAGGGGGAGATGACTTGGACGATTCCTGGTTTCAAATCAAAAACATCGACGAGATTCCATCGCCGACCGTGCTGGTTTATCCCGATCGGATTGCAGCCAATCTGCAAGCGATGATTGAGAGTGTTGATGACCCCCGTCGGCTGCGACCGCACGTCAAGACGCACAAGATGTCTCAAATCGTCCGCATGAAATTGGATGCGGGGATCACCAAGTTCAAAACAGCCACCATCGCGGAAACCGAAATGGTGTTGGATGCCGGTGGGCGGGATGTGTTGTTGGCGATGCAGTGCGTGGGTCCGAATCTCGGTCGCTTGATCACATTGATGCGGCGGTTTCCAGACGCGACGATCACGTCACTGGTGGATCATCAATCGACGCTGAATCACTTTCATAAAATCGCAATCGCAAACAAGGTCCGTCTTCGTTTGATGATCGATCTGAATGTGGGTATGGACCGAACGGGTATCGCGCCCGGCGATGACGCACTTGAGTTGCTGCGGACAATGTGCGCCTTACCGGGGATTATTCCAGCCGGGCTGCATGCGTACGACGGGCATCTGCGTGACGCCGACGACGAAACACTGGAGCATCAGGTCGAGGCGGCCTTTGAACCGGTTTGGCGTTTGCGGGATCGATGTCGGCAAGCTGGAATGACGATCGATCGGGTGGTCGCATCGGGCACACCAACGAGTCATCTGCTTGCTCGATACGACGACGTGGAAGTCAGCGCCGGAACGACCGTGCTATGGGATGCAGGACAACTTCAAGTCACTCCATCGCTGCCGTATCAAGTCGCCGCCGTCGTG
>JBCCJB010000293.1:0-5506 GCA_039028015.1 Planctomycetota bacterium | reverse complement strand
CGCGTGCAGACGCCGTACCACGTCAGTGATTTGATCGCCGTTATAAGGTCCACCTTGAACATCGCGAAAAAGATCACCGCTGCGCCGGTTGAACTGAAAGACCGCATCGCAAAACTGATCGTATCGCTCGTGTTTGATTGCAGGAATCAGTTCATCGATGACTTGCTGAATGAGCTGGTCGCGGGTCTGGCTTGATACCGGCGGTAGACGTTGAAAGGCAGATCGCTCAGCATCGCCACTGACCAATTCTCCAGAGCTGCCTGGTGGACGGTCTGGCAAACAAATGGCAACACGCCAACTCGGTGGCAGCGGCAGTTGAGCATCAATCTGATTGAGGCAGCCATCGGTTCGTGTTGTCAGACCTTCTGCGATAAAGCCGCCGCGAAAGTAACCGTGGGTGCCGACGAGGCTTCGCCGCCCGCGGTCTGCGGCCTGGATAATCTCGCTATCTAAAACAGTGTTATCGGCACATCCTGATTCGAAGTGACCATCGGTTTTCAGTCGTTGCAAGATTGCTTCCGAAGCAGCCAAATCGAACTGCGTGCCACTGCCAAGACCTTGGTGAGGCGATGACGCGGAGACGACCTCGAGCGAAACCGGAAGTGATGGCGACAGGTCATGTTGGCAAGCAATTCGCTGGCGGATCGCTTGCAGTCTTCGTTGATGTGCCGCCGTGTGCGCCTCGCCCCATTCGGTCCAGCGATCCGATGATGTCGTTTGGATGATCGTCGCTGGCGATTGCAGCATGACACCGCATCCACCAAACGGCGGTGACACATCAATCAAACCAAAGTGCAGTCGCGCGCCGGTAACAATGCGAATCGGGTTCTCCTGCTTCATCTTTTTGCATCGCCGGGTCGGTTGCATTGCGGCGAAAACAAACGCACCCGTATCACCTTTAACATTGGTTGCCGTTGCTCAAGATGTCACTGCTTGATCGCGCAGATCCGATGAACAGCATTGCACATGCGCTTTGATTTCGGCGAAGGCATCGATTTCATCGCGGCCACCGGTTTTGGTGACGATTGTTTCAAGTGATTTCAATTGCGAACGGATCTCGCTATATGATGTCATCTGAAGACGTGTGGCCAGGATCGCAGCTTCGATCACAGCGTGCTTAGCACGATTGAATCCCCAAAACGAATCAACTGTGCCTGACGCGATGGTCTTTGCCAGGTACTCGTAACGTCCCGGCAACTTGCTGTGATCTGCCAGAAAACGATTTCGATCGTGACCGAGCGGTTGAATTTGTACGGCAAACCATCGATGACATCGATGCAAACGATGAAACTCGATGTGATGCGACTCGGCGAAATTGTCTTGAAGAAGCCCTGCGATCGGCGTTATCAGCGGTGCCGGATCGACGTGACTGATTGCGGCCGCGGCAATTAACCTGACATCATCTGTGACGTGGAGCGTGGCGAATGGATTTGCTTTCAAGTAGTCGCACGTCGTCGATCCTTCCCATGGCCGCAACACAAACTCAGGCGCACTTCGTTGTAAATCCCCGCCAATCACAATCGGCCCGATTGGAGCCACGTTCCACTGCACGTCCATTGGCTGCTGACGCGTGACTTTAGACGTCAGAATGATGGATTCCAGGATCACGTTTGGTCATCACTTGACTGTGACTCCCATGCCAATTCGCGGACCGCCTCGAACGCCTGTTGATCGCTGCCATACAAAATGGCCATCGCTTTGGTGCCACCGGCGATTGCAAAGGCTTGTTCGAGCTCTTCGGAATCAATCAAACCCGCTTCGGCGAAATAGCGAACCTCGGCTAACTGACGCAGCACGGGCAGCCTCGGATCACCCAACAGTTGCGTGATTCGGCGGCGCGCCGCATCGGACGAAATCGTGGGTAGCTCACGGGTGGCAACGCGTGAGTCGATGATCTTCCAAAAGGCTTCGGTCTGGTCGTCGACGTGTTCTTGAGCGGTGCCGCGACTGGTCCGCTCAAGTCGATCCACTTCCGCATTATCCATCGCACCGCTGGTCACGATGGTCTTGCCCGTCGCCACGTCGATCAAACGAACTCGACTGATGTTTTGCACCACCCCCTCGCGAAGTTCCTTCAAGTTCACATCGAAATGCAAAAGCAGTTCAACACCGGCGTCTGCAGCGAGAGACGTCGTTTCTCGCGAACTACCCTCGCCGATAAAGAGCATCGCTGGAATCCACATCGATGGCGACGAAGGCGATACGGATTCATCGCCGACCGTGGAGCCTTGGGTCGACGATGTTTCGGCGACGTCGGTCAGCCCACTTCCAAACTGTTGTCGCTTCAAGCGAGTCGACCAGTTGCTGCGGATCGATTCGGCAACGAGTCCAAGCGTGCTGCTCAGCTGCGACGACGCATCTTCATCGAGCATTTCTGGCTCGGCGGCAAAATCAGTATCCGAGAATCGATCGCCGCCTCGCCGATCAAACCCTCGCTGGTCCATTCCGTCGGGATCCATGCCTTCACCACCGCTCATCGCGAACCGCTCCTCTTCGATCCGCTGGCGCATGAATGATTCGTCAGCGAAGCGTTCGCGAGCAAAATTCCGGGGTCCGCGGTCACCGCCTCCAACTCCCCCGCGTGCCTCAAATGCGGCCTCGTCCGATCCGAATCCGCCGTCGAACTCGTCCATCCCGCGACCGCGATTCGCTTGCGCATCAGCCTTGATTGGGTTGGGATCGGCAACATCGGTGTCGCCTCGGATCGCGATCGAGATGCCCCAACGCTGCAGCCAAGTCGGCTGCCGGCGAATTGGATCAAAACGAATGGCCTGAAGAGCCGGCTTAGCGGCTTCATTGGCTCTGGCTAAGTGTCCATGAAAGAGTTCGAGCGCGAGCGGCAAATTACCGTAACGAAAGGCCACATGAGATTCGTTCCTCAAGACAGGACCCGAAGCGATCGGCTCGGATCGTTGTTGCTGAGTCAGATTGAAGACCGTCCGGCGAACGTCACTAAATCGTGGCCCGAACAAATGCCAGAATTCCATTTGAGACGGCGTGCCCGGGCCTTCGCGACCCGGCGCGTACGCACTGCCGCCGCCATACTCGTCGTAGCCGCCTTCGTTGCCATATTGCTCCATCGACTCGAGAGCCATCTGTTCCTCGCGGGCCATTTGGGCTTCATAGGCCGCTTGACTGGCGGCTTCGGCCGCCGCCGCTTGGGCAGCGGATTGGGCGGAAGCCGACGGCGCGACGACAAAAGAGACCACAAACATGCAAATCGGTATCGACCAAAAGCCGAAGCATGATCCCGATGAGCCAAAACGGTCTCGTTCTGGCCGTTTTGCCTTATCACGTCGTGGCTTTGAGCCGTAGCTGCGCATGGGTTCGCGGCACTGATTTGGCGAATCGGTCATCGATAAAGGACTCATTGAGTTTTCAGCCAGGCGAAACGGTGCGATACCGGATCTCGGCGAAATCAGACCAGCGAATTCAAATCAGCTCAGAAGAATCTGAACCAATCTGCCTATTGATGGCTATACTAACGTCAGCTCGGCTGAAGGTGAATTCATCGAGCAAAAAGGGGCGAAATTCGGCGTCCAATGGGCTTTTCAGGGGAACTTTTGGACCCCCGGCGACGTCAATTTGCCACTTTGATCTTCTCCGCTGGACTTGCATCGACTCATCAATGATCCATCGTCGCAAACGGCTCTCTCGATCTTCCACCCGCCGATCGCTTCGCCGTCGACTCTCGTTGCAGGTTTTGGACGAACGCCGAGTCCTGGCATCGATTTCGGGAGTCGTGTTTGATGATGCCAACACATCACTGCATCGCGATACCAATTCCGCAGGCCTTCCCGTCGAACTGGGTTTGCCTGATCGGATCGTATTTGTCGATGCCGACGACGACGGCACACTCGACCCGGGTGAGCGATTTGAACTGACGGATGCGAGTGGGGCATTTGAGTTCGATGACTTGTCCGCCGGCACGCATGTGTTGCGGGTATTCAACGGCACCACCACTCAAACGCAAACCGTTCCGTCGATCGGCGAACTTAACGAGCCCATTGCGGCTCTCAGTGGCATCACAACGGCAGTGCCGTCTGTGATTCTTGATCCAGGCACACTCACTGAGCGAGAAGCGCCGGCGGCGGTGGCGGCGGGCAACCGCGTCCAATTGCTCTGGGAAGGCTCAAATCTTGGTTCGGACTTGGACTTCAGCGGTCCGGTCACGCATCTATCACGTTTGGCCAACGGTGACTTGGTCGTTGTCGCCGAGCCGTTTGGTGGGACAACCATTTCGGTCGTCAATGATCAACTCAGTCAAGCCAACGCGGTGGGTTCCGTTGACGGTGTCACGAGTTGGAATTCGATCGGGATCGATGATTTGGGTCGGGGTGTTCTGCTGACGGACTCGGATTCTGGTCAGACGATTTATAGCTTCGACGCATCAACGCGAACGATCTCGTCGACCGATACTGAAATTGACGCCGATGCGATTGCCATTGGCGATGAAAGCCCGCGACAGACCGATGGACCCACACGGACGTTGTTGGTCACACCAGTCGAAGTCGATGACGGACTGAATGGTCCGACTCAATCGTTGTCGATTGATGTCTGGAGTAATTTCGATCAATCCATCATTAACGACAGCAATCCTGTGGTTGTGGTCGGCGGCCAAGAGGTGGTGGCATTCAGCGACGAGGCCAACCTGATTGTCGTCCGATATGACGACGTGCTTGGCATTCACGATTTGGGGAATTTGGTCGATGGCCAAATCCCGATGCTGTATCAGATTCCCAATGAGAGCATCGCTGCTCCCGATGCCATTGCCATTGATGCGGCCCGCGGACTATTGGTGACTGCGGCAGCGAACGGCATGGGCTTGAATCTGCTCGACGCTGAGGATGGTTCGGTGTTGTCGATGCGATCGGTCGATTTTTCAGCAACGGGTGACATTGAATCCATTGCGATCGATACCGAGCTGCAGGCTGTTCTGGTCGTGGGATCAGCTGGGATTGCCGAAGCAACCTTGAGAAAGCCAATTGCCCGACGCCTCACGGTTGGGCCCAGCGACTCGATCGAAGATGTCGAATTCGGGTTGTCCATCGCCCCGGGCAATCAAGCCCCCAACTTTGTGTCGCCGGTGAGTTTCGAAATTGCCGAAGACACCGTTCTCCAAGTCAATGCTCCGGGAGTGGGCTTGTTCGCAGGAGATGTCAACGGCGATGACTTTATCGTCTTGCCGGGCGGGACACCCGCCAATGGCGTCGCGACGGTGGGTGTTGATGGATCGTTGACCTACGCACCCGTGGTGAACTTTTTCGGCGATGACTCGGTGCCTGTCATTCTGCACGACGGTCAGGATTTCCGAAGTGTCAGCGTGGCGATTTCGGTGACACCTGAGGATGACGACCCCATCGGCATCCAACCATTTGCCGAACCTGTGCCCGAATCACTTCCGGTGGGCGATGTCCTTGGACCACTTGTCATTGTTGATCCTGATCAACCCGGTGGCGGTGCACCCGGCATCGAAATTCTGGCCGTCAACGATCCACGATTCGGT
>JBCCJB010000292.1:0-5521 GCA_039028015.1 Planctomycetota bacterium | reverse complement strand
CGCGGGATTGCAAGACATCTGGCCGACGGTGTCCAGGTTGGTCGTCAAGAGCGCGACTGAGGCCCCAAGACGTGCCGCAGCGGCGGCCGCTTCCGTTCCAGCGTGACCGGCTCCGATGACCACGACGTCGTAGTCGTACCGATTTTGAGGATGATCGCGATTCAAGGGTGAAGTCCGCCGAAGTCAATCGCCGATGAGAAAAGAGTTGGTTCGCAGCCTTAATCCAGCATTTTGACCAAACCATGCGTTTTGAAAAGCACCAAATGAGCGTTGCCCATTACGCATGCGATGCAGAACGACGCCGTGATGCTCGGTTAGCCCGTTTGCTGATCTTGGTTTGTTTCACGCCAATGCTGACAACGAAGGCGTCGGCAGCGACGCCATCGATTCGACAAGTCGTGGTCGGATCAGGAACGTTTGACATTCCATTCAACGTCAGTCAATCCGGCGAGTCTCCATCCGAAGTTCGGCTGTATGTGGCTGATCCAACGACGGCCAACTCAGCAGTTTCGTCTGATGCAAGATCCGCGGAGTTGTCCACTTCCGAGTGGAAGTTATTGGACCGTCAAATGCCGGAGGCCGGGTTCTTTCGACTGACCAAAGTCCCCGATGGCACGTTTTGGTTTGCCACGGAAACCGTCGGCCGATCGCAACCACCACCGGTTGATCTGAAGACCATTCGGCCCGGGCTGCAGATCGTTGTGGACACGCAACAGCCAAAGATTGATTTGATCGCTGATGCCAGTGCCGATGGCCGTGTGCGAGCCCGGTTTGAGATTCGTGACGCGACGCCGACGCGAGTGATCTCGGTTTACTTTGCCACTGATGTCACTCGGAAGTGGGAATTGGCAATGGTCGAAAACATCAAATCGCCGGATATCGCCGGAGGAGGTCAGTTTGATATCCAACCCGATGACGACTGGCACCAGATGGAAGTGCAAATCCGCGTGATTGATGCTGCGGGTAATGAAGCGACGCTCAAACGCAAGCTCAAAAAGCCACGCGTCGCCACGCGACCGTCGACTCGGTTCGCGTCGGGTCCGGTTCAACCGAGTCCATTCTTCCCCGCCGTCACGGCTCCACCAGCCATCGCGACGCCAACGTTGCCAATGCCAGCCACTGCCGAACAGATCAGCCGCGACTTTGGCCAAGCCGATCAGAATCCCAATGCGGTCGGTGGCCTCAATCAGCAGGACATGCTGCCGATTCCAGGAGCCGCGAATGCGATGCCACGGTCAAATCCAGAAACCATCCCGACTCCCGATCCGTCGATGCCTGAGCTGTCCGCAACCCCGCAAACGGCGGCCGAGGCGATGCGTCCGATTCTGCCGACGCAACCAAGCGATCCGTTGCCCGCGGACATCGGACTCGATCCGACAACGCTTCCCGGGTCAACGCTGTCGCAAACACCTCAGTCGCAACCGCAAGCGAGTTCTGGGCCGCTGACGCAGCAACGCAGCGTGGTCGCTCCGGAGACGCCATTTGTGACATCGCCATCCGCGTTGCCCGATAGCGCGTTGGCGGCACCCGAGCAAGATGCATTGCGTCCAAGCGAGGATCAATCGATGGGTCCGTTGGATTCTAGCGAGCTAGCTGGCGGCATGACCAATGGGCAATCTGATGAGCCCGTCGATCAATGGACCAATCAGCGTCCTTCGTCACGCCAACAACAGATTGATGCACCGGAGAGATCTCCGGCATCACGCGACGCTCCAACGATGCGATCAATCGACCCGATGCGCAATGAACGTGTCACGACGCGGCGACCTAAGTCCGAGTACGCCGATCTGGAGCGGCTAGCACAACAGTCACCCGTCCGGTACAGCGACTCAAATCAATTCAGCCTTGATTACGAGATCGAAGCAATTGGAGCGAGAGGTGTCGAAGCGGTTGAGCTCTATGGGTCGCTTGATGGAGGCCAGACATGGAAGCTGTGGGGTGCCGATCCTGACCGAGCCACGCCGTTTGATATCGAGACCGCTGGCGAAGGCAACTTTGCGTTTCGAATTGTTGTGGTTGCCGCCAATGGATTGGCAAGTCCTCGGCCTCAACCCGGCGACATTCCGGAAATCGTGATTGTTGTAGATGAGACTCGTCCGACGGCCACGATCACCGGTGCACGCTACGGTGATGGTGACCAGTCGGGATCGCTGGTGATCCAGTATGATTGCGACGACGCTCATTTGGTGGCCCGACCGGTTTCACTCTCGTTCGCGGAGTCAACCGACGGGCCATGGACAACCATCGCCGGCGGGCTGCGTAATTTGGGCAGCTACGCCTGGCCAGCCGACTCGCAGTTGCCCCGTCAAATCTACCTGCGTCTGGATGTGGCCGACGAAGCAGGCAACCTCGGCACGCATGTGCTGGATCGTCCAATTGACACTCGCGGATTGGCCCCCAGAGCTCGCATCCGTGCCTTCCGGCCCATCAGCACTCGGCAACCTTGACGATTCGACTTGGCTGATTCACCCATTTCTTGGGAAACTGGTCGAGCCTGCCAAATCAAGAGGTCGATAACTTCGTTATGGTTCCACCAATGGCGTCGCCGGTTCTGCACGGTCGACAAGTTGTCGTGCTCGCTCATGGTTTGTTAGCGGGGCGACGAAGCATGCGCGCCCTCGCGAGTGGACTGGGTGCGTTGGGTTACGAGCCGATTAATTGGAGCTATCAGAGCCTGCGAGGCTCGATGGTCCATCATGCTGCCGATCTGTCAGTGGCTCTGCGGGATGTGTTTACCGATGCCACCATTGACCGTGTCCATTTGGTGACACATTCAATGGGAGCGATTATCGCGCGGATGGCACTGAATCGTTCGCGTTTGGAGTGCGAGTTTGGTGCGAAGTGCGGACGATTTGTGATGCTGGCACCACCCAACGCGGGATCCCACCTGACACGATTCTTGCTAGGGCCTTTGGCCTGCTGGTTTCCGCAACTGGCCGAGCTATCGACATCACCCACAAGCGTTGTCAATCAATTGCCACCACCCCGACGAATGCAGGTGGGTGTCATCGCCGCCAAGCGTGACTTTGTGGTGTCCGTTCAAGCAACGCATTTGACGACACAACGTGATCATGTTGTCGTGCCCACCACGCATCAACGACTCGTGGTTCACCCAGAAGCGATTGACCTTGCGGTTCGGTTTGTGGCATTGGGTCAGTTTGCGGGTGAGTCGGATACGATCAATCCATCCGGCGACGCCGCATGGATGAATCGTCCAAAAGCCGCCTAAAACGCCTGATCCGCCCACGGTGATGCTGCGAAGTGTCCGATCTTCCAATCACATCAACGTGGACGATTCGCGCATCGGAGCTTGAGTTCACCGCGGTTCGCAGCAGCGGCCCCGGTGGCCAAAACGTCAACAAGGTCAACTCAAAAGTGACCCTAAAGTGGAAACCCGTTGCTGGACCGGGTTTTGATGATGCATGGCGACGCCGCTTGCTGACTCGCCATGCGAATCAAGTCAATCGCGACGGCTTCTTGGTGATCCATAGCGATGCCACGCGTGATCAATCACGCAACCGCGATGATGCTTGTCGCCGTCTGCGAGGATGGCTGCTCGACTGTCGATTTCCACCCAAAAAACGCACGCCCACTCGACCGACCTTGGGCAGCAAGCGACGTCGACTCGACGCCAAGAAACGTCGCTCACAGACCAAGCAACAACGCCGCAATATCAATCACGATCGCGACTAAACCGAAATCAAACATCACGTCGAAAGTTCAGAAGATCGTTTAACCGGTAGCCGAAGGCTACGCAGTTTCTGATGATTCGACTCCATTACCCTCGCGTCGCCTTCGGCTGCCGGTTAAACGATTGTCGCGATCATTTGGTCGAGGCCGTCGTCGAGACTGGTTAGGTCTCGCTGGAGAATCGATCGCATCTTGGTTGCGTCGGGGCAACGACGTGTCATGTCACCCTCGGTCAACGCGGGTAAGTGCTCGATCGTTGAGCGGCTGCCGGTTCGATCAATGATTCGCTCGGCGAGTTGCAAGATCGTGATTTCTTGGTCGCTTCCGACATTGATGGTTTCGCCAGCCAAGTTTGGATCGTTGAGCACTGACGTCGTGACATCCAAGTTGTCGTCGATGTAGCAAAACGTTCGCGTCTGAGATCCGTCGCCGTAGACCTGGATCGGTTTGTTTTGCAACGCGGCACTCAAGAATTTCGGTATGACAAAATCCGTCGTTTGTTTGGGACCGTAGGTATTGAAAAATCGAAAGACGTTGAATTTCAGGCCGTATTCCTGATGGAACGAACGACAAAAGGATTCACCCAGGTTCTTGATGATTGCGTATGGCAAGCGCGAATTGAGAGGAGTCGTTTGTTCATGTTGTGGTAGCTCGAACGGTTCACCATACACTTCGCTGCTGCTGGCAAAAAAGACACGTTCGACACCGGTGTTTTTGCTCAGTGACAACACATTGCGAATGCCGTCGATGTCTCGCAGCACCGCCACTGGGTTGGCGAGCGTCCGTTGCACGCCGACCAAAGCGGCATAGTGGAAAACCGCATCAAAACGAGATGACGTCATGATCGGTGAAAGATCGGCGGCGTCATTCACGTCAGCTTTGATAAACCGAAATCGCTCGCTATCCGCTTTGGGAAGGTTGGAGATCTTTCCCGTTACCAGATTATCAACGACGACTACTTCGTTGTCCGGATCTTGAATTAGTCGGCATGCCAATGAACCACCGATGTTCCCCGCACCGCCGGTGATCAGGATGCGACGTGACGGCAAGGTCTCTGGTGAAGTCATGTTGGGTTTCGAAATCAAACGTGAGTGGACGGCTTAATCAGCAGGCATGCCGCTTGATAAACGCCGCGGTCATCTGGGTGACCAGTTCAACATCTGCCGGATGGGAAACAAGCAAGTGGTCGGCCGCGGATAGCGTAATCAAGCTTGATGCTGGCAGAGCAGTCGGATCGTCAGTCTGAGGCATGCTCGGCCGCATCAATTCGATGATCCGGGTTGCTTCTTGGTACGGAACGGTTTGATCGACCGGACTATGAAACAACAGGGTTGGACAATCGATTTGGGCGATCGCACGATCGAGTTGATGGGATCGAAAGTCATCGATCATTTGCGTTGTGATCGACCATTGCCGGCCGCCGATTTCAACCATGCCTTGACCTTCAACCTCGATCGATGGATTCATTCGCGTCAGCAGCGTGGCTAAATGCTGGGTGTCAGATGGCGATGCGATGGACACGATGGTTTTGATCGCACGCCAGCGTGTCTCCGGCAATGGTGACGAATCGATTTGACCGGCAATCGCTAACGAAGCGGCACCACCAAAGCTGTGTCCGATCAGCGTCGAGACGGGCCCAAGTGTTTCGGTCGCCGTTTCGATTGCCGCGGTTAGGTCAATCAGATTCGTGGTGAAGTTAGACTGGTCAAATTGCCCTTGGCTGCCACCGATGCCACGCATGTCGAATCGCAGCACATGAATGCCTTGTTGAGCCAGGCCACGGGCGAGACGCGTGAGTGCTTTCAAGTCCTTGCCGCAGGTGAAACAGTGG
>JBCCJB010000291.1:0-5549 GCA_039028015.1 Planctomycetota bacterium | reverse complement strand
CGCATCCTCCCCCACGACCACAACCGCGTCTCCGATGATCAAGGGTGACGCACTGTAACTCGACCGCGATCGCGGCAACTTGACCTCCCATTTCGTCTCCCCGCTTTCGAGCGAGAGACCCAGCACGGTTCCCTTATTGCGTTTGCCGTCCGAAACGATCACGACCGTGTCTTCGATAATCGCTGGCGTGGGCACGTCGGAGCCCGTTGAATCCAACGCCCACAGGATCGAATCTGCGTCGTCACCCGCGATCAGCTTTTGCACATCAACCGCAGTCAACGACGCCCCGCGTGCGTACGGGCAAAGCACTACTGTGCGCGAATCCGAAAGCATTCCCGCGACGGGTGATGAGATCGATCGAAAGTACTTTTCTTGATCCGGATTGAAGCCACCCAGCCGCCCGACTTCGCTACCGTCAATCGCACGATGAATCGTCAGGTGATCCGCCCCCATCACGGCGATCATTGACTCACCGTTGACATCGATCCCCAGCGGTGTCGTGTAGCTCTGAGCCGCTTCCTCCGGGGCACCAAGCATCCGATCGACTTTCCATTTCACATCGCCGGTGGCCAGATCATACGCGACCAAATAGCTCGGCCCGGTTTGCTGAACGGCAACCACAACCATCTGATCAATCAGCGCCGGTGATGCTCCCAAATCCCACCATAGTGTGTCCTCGCCAAACGAACTCTGCAGATTGGTTTTCCAGACCACTTCGCCCGTTCCAGCATCAACGCAAGCCAAATCGCCGCTGCGAAAATAGGCTGCGACAAAACGACCGTCGGTAACCGCCGATGGGTTACTGCCGCTGCCTTTGCGATGCTTCTTGCCCGTATCTTTGCCCAGCTTCACAGACCACTTCGGTTCGCCGTTGTCCAGTTGCACGCACATTAGCGTGTTGGCACCGTCGAGTCCGGTCGTCAGATAGGCGTGATTTCCCGCGACCACAGGAGTGCTGCCGCCGCTGCCGGGAATCGACGTCGACCAGACGGGATCGCTCAATGAGCTCAACTGCGATGCGATGATCTGACTTTGTCGTGCGACTCCGTTTTGCGAGGGCCCTCGCCACTGCGACCAGAAAGCCGTGTCGGGAGTCTCCGCATTCGCGGCAGAACCGAGCATTAACACCGTGATGGCCGTCGCGATCACGCTCACGCTAAGCAGGCACGCGATCCTGCAGAATGCGATAAGTGCGACGAAACAGTTGATTGGGCCGCCTTGGGCATGGCTGGTTCGGGACATCAACAAACTTTCCTGCGATTCGGGGCCGTAGTGGAACGACTCGAAGTCTAACAAACTGTGGATCGTCCGTTGGCGCACGGACGCGGGGTTGCGTGGCCGCAAGCCGTTCAAATTCCGTCCATCGCGGTAAGATGACGCAGCCGCGAGGGAGGCTCAGACCACGTCATTTCAATCCTCGAACGCAACACAGCCAGTAGCCGCCCGCAACCGTTGTCAACGAGTGGGAAACGGGGTTATCCCGTTGGAGATGTTCGCTTTGTTCTCAGTTCATGCCGTGAAGAATCGCTCACCCTTGCACATTGCTCTTGCAACCGCCGTTATCACGGCGATTGGGTCGCTGGCTGGGTGCGGACCTACGGAAACGCAATTCAATCCGAACGAAGTCCGAGCGATGTCACTGTCGATTTCGCGCGACATCTCGACGCATGCGGCGATGGATGATGTTCAAATTCTTCTAAAGCATTGGTTCGGAACGCCGGACGAGCCTCGATGGCCCGAATCGTTGATGACGTCAACGCATGCCAAACAGCTTGTTTCGACCGAGCGTTTGGTCCGAGCGGCCGGTGCGGTCACCAGCGACCGCGATGATATGCACACGGGTCTCTATCAAGAGCACTGCAATGTCTGTCATGGGATCTCCGGCAGTGGTGCCGGTGCGGCGGCCCAGTTTCAGTCGCCTTATCCTCGCGACTTCCGAGCGGGCATTTTCAAATGGAAGTCGACACCGCGGAGTGAAAAACCATCACGCGACGACTTGTTGCAACTGCTGCACGAGGGGGTGTCGGGATCCGCAATGCCGTCCTTCGCACTCGTGTTGCAGGAGGACCGCGAAGCGTTGGTCGACTATCTGATTTATCTGTCGGTAAGAGGCGAAGTGGAGAGGGCTTGGCTTGCGGCCGCCATCGATGAGCTCGATTACGATGAGGCTCCGCCGACGATGGACTTGCGATTGGTTTCGGCTACGAAATCGCAAGATCACCCAGAGGATGATGGTGCCGCCATAGCGATAGAGATTCTTCAAGACGTCGTCAATTCGTGGGTTGATGCCACACCGTCGCCGGTGCCTCCCGATCCGATTGGCTCGAGCGATCTGCTCGCTTCGGTGCAGCGAGGACGTGAGCTGTTTCACAGTCAGATCGCCAATTGTGCTGCGTGTCACGGTGCCGGTGGACAAGGTGGCGTTGCAATCACGGACTACGACGAGTGGACCAAAGAATTCACCACGCGCATCGGAATCACGCCCGACGACCGTGATGCGATTAAGCCGTTTCGTCGGGCTGGGGCGCTACCACCGCGACAGATTAATCCACGCATGCTGACTGGCGGTTCGCTGCGAGGCGGCAGTGATTCGGAAACCCTCTTTCGACGCATTCAACATGGGATCGCGGGGACGCCCATGCCCGGAGTGGGATTGAAAACTGACGCTGACGATCAATTCGGATTCACCGCGTCGGATATTTGGGACTTGGTACACTACGTCCAGTCAATTCTCTCATCGAACACGCCGCCAACGGAATCCTAATGATGACTCTGACGCGTGAAGGTTGCCGCAGTGCCGGAGCGACGTTTGGATTAGCGTTGCTTCTGTTGGCGACGTGGTCGGCTGGCTATGCAGGACTGATGCCGTTGGCGATTGCCGGCGCCTTGGGCGCCGTGCTGGGCGGCATGACAGGTGAACGGATGTATGACGGGAGAGCTAATTCAAGATGACGGAATCGTCTGATACCTCGGCGATTGATACGCAGGGCGATCGCCGGAGTTGGCCGTCGCGGTTCGCCGTGCTGCTTGTCTGTTTGACTTGGCCGATGATTTGGGTTGGCGGTCTGGTTACGACCTACGATGCAGGCATGTCGGTTCCGGATTGGCCAGGGACCTATGGGTACAACCTCTTGCTGTATCCGATGTCGACCTGGTTGCTCGGGCCCTTCGATTTGTTCATCGAACACGGTCATCGATTACTCGGTGCCACACTCGGGTTGGTGGCGATCGGATTCTTAGTGACCGCCTGTTACTCTGAATCGAGAACATGGGTGAAATGGTTTGCTGTGGCTGTTTTGTTGGCCGTGATCGGTCAAGGCGTCTTGGGCGGTCTGCGTGTGACTCAAAGTGCTCGCACGCTTGCGATGATCCACGGCTGCACGGCAACCGCTTTTTTCGGGCTCTGTGTCGTTGCTGCATTGGTGACGGGTCGCAACTGGACCGTAACGTCAGTTCTTGGAGCTGCGTTTGGCACTCCGCGAGTTGGTGAGCGTTCTCGACGCCACGCTGGCTACAGATCTTTCCCAGTAGGGCAAACCGACCGGCTGGTAAGTCAACGGAACTCAGTCGCCAAGCAATTGGGACCATCAACGGCGTGGCCGCTTGTGATGATGGCAATGGCTTACATGCAGTTGGTTTTGGGGGCCCAGTTAAGACACGTTTCTCCGATGGCGGGGCCAACTGGTTTCGCTCATATCGCGTCGACGCACGTCACGCTCGCGTTCGTGTTGTGGTTCATCACCGCGATCGCTTATTGGCGAATTCGACGATTTGGCGATCAAACGCTTTCTCGACCGTCGGGCTGGCTGATTGTTCTTTGCGGGCTTCAAATCTCGTTGGGGATCGGAACGTGGCTAGTGAATTACGGTTATCCGAGGCTGCTTCAATCGATGCCCGGGTCGGCGGGATACTTGCTTCGTGCTAAAGATTATGTCGATGCGGGGATTGTGACGTCGCACGTGGCCGTGGGTTCATTGATTTTTGCTGTCGCGGTGTGGTTATGGGTTCGTACGGCCCGTCGACGCTACGTGCTGGGCCGCAAAGAAATCGAAACGGTTCATCAGCCTGTTGTTGCGATCTCCCAACCGCGCAAATCCTCCATCACGCTCGAACCCATCGCTGAACCCGTTGCGTGATTCGGCAATGCTCCTCATCGCACACTTCGCATTCGTTTGCCCAATTCGCCTCAATTCGTTGATTCCCGAGACGCTGATATTGCGTTGGATCGGAGTGATCGCACTGCGGGAGCATTTGGTCGATCTGAAGCGGTAGTTGCTCATCGACGGAGCCGAGTGCCATACCCGTCCGGGCTCTAGGGCGTCAATCATCGCCCCGCATTTCATCGCGTCGTCGCGATTGGATCGAATTAACGAAGCCACGCATTGTCACAATGATTTTGGTGACCACGGTTGCGTCGGCTTGGATTGCGATGGGCAACACGTGGATTCCGACTGGATTGGGTTTGTCCGGGTGGTTGATGTTGCTGGTTGGCACGGGATTGGTTTCCGCGTCGGCGGGGGCGGCCAATCAAATCTGGGAGTATCGCATCGATCGGCGTATGCCACGCACCGCAACGCGGCCGCTTCCTGATGAACGCATTTCAACTCGTGCTGCGATGCTCGCGTCGGGTTGGGTGCTGCTCGTCGGATCATGGATGCTCTATTTCCAATTTGGTCCGCTGCCCGCATGGACGGGCTTGGCAACATGGGGTTTGTATGTGTTGATTTATACGCCAATGAAAACGCGAACCGCTTGGAACACCACTGTCGGCGCTGTTGCTGGTGCGATGCCGGTCTTCATCGGTTACACCGCCGCAGGTGGATCATTGACGGATTTGAGTGGCTGGATGCTGTTTGGTTTGTTGGCGTTCTGGCAATACCCCCACTTCATGGCGATTGCATGGTTGTACCGAAAGCAATACGGCGATGCGGGTTTTCAAATGACCACCACGATTGACCCTTCCGGTCGGCATGCTGGATGGCAATCGATCATTGGCAGTTTGCTAGTGATTGCGTGCGGCTTGGTCGCCTGTGTTCTGCCGCATGGCGTCCCCGTTTGGTCAGCCGCGTCGGCCGGGATGGGGATGTTGGTGCTTCTGGCTGGTTGGCCATTGTTGTCCGCCGCGATTCGGTTCAGTCGTCAACCCGTTGATAAACACGCACGCCAGATGATGCGATGGTCGCTGCTGGTATTGCCTATGATCCTGTTGTTGATGACGGTGCGGGCGGTGTGGATATGATTGCAGAACAAATCACTGCGCCGGAGAAATCGCTTGAAACGGTTTCCTTGTCGGCTCCTCGGATCGAGGTGACGCAGCTTCATCATCAGTACGACACCCGTCGTGTGCTTGATGGCATCGATCTTGCTGTTGCACCCGGTGAGATTGTTGCTCTGCTGGGCCCCAACGGCAGCGGCAAAACAACCCTGTTTCGCATCTTGAGCACATTGATGCCGCCGCAGCATGGCGTGGTTCGAATCGACGGTCACGATGTGGCAACGGATTCGTTGGCGGCCCGCGGGAAATTTGGCGTGATCTTCCAATCGCCGGG
>JBCCJB010000290.1:0-5579 GCA_039028015.1 Planctomycetota bacterium | reverse complement strand
TTCCGTGGTGGCCTACAACCTGACCGGTGCGTTTCGACGCCAAGCGGCCGCGTGTGCCGGCGTGGAGCCGCGTCGTTTGAGTTTTACCGGAGTGTGGACGACGTTTCAGATCTTTCTGTTGCGTCATATGCACACCGAACCGGAGCCATGGCGTGAAGCGTTTACGCGAGCCTTGCAGATGGCGATGCAGGACAAGCTTCCCAACCGCGCCGGTCGGAAGTTCAAGCGTGAGGCCTATCGCAAACGTCCCAAGGACGCCCAGTTTGCCAAACGCACCAAACCGCCATCGAAAATCAAAGAGAGTGATCTAAAGTAAGTGCCATTGGGCTAACGCCGTGCGGCTAATCCAAAGTGCTACTGTCCAGTTAGCAGCGTCAGCGCTCTTGCGGCGTGTCGGTGAGCCGGGCTTGCCGGCGTTTTTGTTGCCAGAGCGTTGCCGCATGAATGGCCGGACCAATGATGAATCCGTTGCCCATGCCACGCAACATGTTTTCCAGCACCGATCTCTCTTCACCTTTGACCCATCCACCGAAGGCATACAACATTCCAAACGTCGTCATGCCCCATAGACAGCCGATCACCCAAGGGTTGAGACCGAATTTAGTACCCATCGTGTGGATGGTACCGCCAGCCACAATCGCAAGCAGAAAGATTGGTGCAATCCAAATGCCACGAACGAGGGCGTCCGCAACAGCCACATCACGGTCAAGGAGTGCCCGCACGAATCCCAGTAGAAATCCGCTGATCAGAATCGCAAGGAGAAACGTTAACAGAACCGCCGGTGACCCCTGAAAGGTGACTTGAAGCGGGTGTGTCGGCGTGCTCGCAGGCTCGCTGGTCTGTTGATCAGAGTTGCTCATGGTTGGTCGCTTCGTGCAAGGTCGTGGATCGTCGTTCTATGCCAAGAACGGATTGTGCCTCTCGAAACCGACAAAAATTGTGTCGGGAAGTGGCCGTGGTTTACGTTAACCACTCCAGAGTCACTTCACATCCAGAGAATCAATGACCGACGAACTTTCGATCCGACACCAGATTGACTTAATCTGCGACCGCTTTGAGCAAGCGCTTAAGGATGGCGGCCCGGTCGACATTGAGGATTTTCTAGATGATGTTGCCACAGAGCATCAGGAATTGCTCCGCGACCACTTACAGCAACTGCTGAGTGATTATCGCGCGCGAGAAAGCAAATCCGGCTTTGAGCCAACCATCGCACCCGATTCAGTGACGGCGCCTGATCTCCCGCCATCGGCCAGCGACGATGTCACGCTGGACAGTCAAACCGTCCCCAATGAGCATCAGCCGCTAGCAACCGACCCAACGGCAACGGACACGGTCACGTACTTTGGGGATTACGAACTTTTGGGTGAGATTGCTCGCGGTGGCATGGGTGTTGTTTACCGAGCGCGTCAGACCAGTTTGGGACGGGTCGTCGCGCTGAAGATGATTCTTTCTGGCCAGCTGGCGGGAAGTCGTGAAATCGCGCGATTCCAAAGCGAGGCCGAAGCCGCCGCAACGCTCGACCATCCCGGCATCGTTCCGATCTATGAAGTGGGTCGGCACAAAGACTGTCACTACTTTTCGATGGGATTTGTCGATGGACCCAGTTTGTCCGAAACGCTCCGAGAAGGACCGTTGGAACCTCGCATTGCCGCGGCGAAGCTTTCTCAGATTGCTGACGCCGTTGATTATGCCCACGCGAGGGGCGTCATTCATCGCGATTTGAAGCCCGGTAATGTGCTGCTGGATACGCGGGGCGAGCCGCACATCACCGACTTTGGCTTGGCCAAACGAATGCAGGCGGATACGGAATTGACGACGTCGGGAGAAGTCTTGGGGACACCGGCATACATGCCTCCCGAACAGGCCCGCGGTGATCTCGAAGCGATCGGACCCACCAGCGACGTTTACTCGCTCGGTGCAATCTTGTACGCGATGCTCTCGGGCCGGCCACCACACTCGGCGCCCAGCATGGCCGAAACGTTGCGGCAAGTCATTGAGACCGAAGCGCTCAGTGTGCGTTCGCTCAGTCCGTCCACACCCAAGGATTTAGAGACGATTTGCGCGACGTGTTTGGCAAAGGAACCGGCCAAACGGTACGCCTCCGCCGGTGCGTTGCGTGACGAGCTCGATCGTTTTCTTGAAGGTAAGCCGATTCAGGCGCGACCGGTGACCCCGGTGGAGCGACTTTGGCGATGGGCAAAACGGCATCCCGTGCCCGCCGTGTTGTCGGCAGCGCTTGTTCTGCTGCTCGCAACGCTGGCTATTGGTGGTCCGTTGACCGCCATCAACCAAAATCGGCTGAAGCAAGCCGCGCAGCGGAATGAGGCTCGCGCGAACCAGCTCGCCGCTTCCGAACGCGACGCGCGTGATCGTAGCAACCGATCGTTGTACGCACGAACCATCTCGTTGGCGTTTCAAGAACTGCAAACTGGCAACCTGTTTGGTGCCGAAGACTTGTTAGGATCGTTGCCGTCGAGCCAACGCGGTTTCGAGTGGCGATATGTGCAGTCGCTTTGTCATCAAGAACTCGAATCGTTCTTCGGTCTCAACGCGCTGGCGTACAGCGTTGAGGTGGCCCCCGATGGTGTGCACGTCATGGCGATGGCTCGCGGCAATCAGCCTCGGGTTTGCTCATGGCAAAGTGGTGACGACTTGCCGCGTCAGACTCGCAACGTCTACGGGATCGCCATCTCAACCGATGGAAGCAAAATGGCGATTGCGGATGCTTCGGACAACAACGGGTTTCAGATCGTTGATTCAGTGACCGGCGAAGTGCAACAGACTTTTGCCGGACATGAGCGCGGTGTCGGGTTTGCTGATTTCGGTGGTCCCGATGACTCGATGATCGCCACGGTCGGACGCGATAAAACGGTCCGCATTTGGGATGTGGCCAGCGGCAAGCAGCTCTTGGTGATTCGTGTCCCTTACCGGCAACGGTTGCACCCCGTCGCACTCAGCCCCGATGGGTCGCTTGTGGCGTGGAGTCGTGGCGACGACGGTGGCATCGAAATCCGCAAGACTTCCAATGGCAACATCATCTTTGAAAGTCTCTCGAGGAATACATTTAAAGGTAACGATACGCCTGTCGAGTTTTCACCCGATGGCAGCTTGTTGGCTGTCGGCGGTTTCGGTGAAGTGCTTTTGCTCGACCCGCAGACCGGCGATGACTTGGGTTCATTGCATGGCACACGAGCCAAATCGTATGGCTTTGACTTTTCACCTGACGGAAAGCGATTGGTGGTTGGCAGCGAAGATGGCATGGTGCGGGTTTTCGACGTGGACCGGCGCAGGTTGCTGACCACGATGACCGGTCACAAGGTCGGCGCTTCCTACGGCGTGATCGCCGTTGCCTTTGATGGGTCTGGCGACCGGATTGTTTCCAGCGGCTTCAATGGTGTGGTGAAAGTGTGGGACGCTTGGAATGGCGACCGTCGCGAGGCGATTGATGACGCGCGGTCAGATGCCGAAGGTCCGCGGCCGAGCCAGAGTGTCGATTTTGTAGCGACGATGCCGGAAGCGACTCAGCGGCTTCGATTTGCTGACGATGGTAGCGTGCTACTTGCGGCGGGCTCCGGAGATACCGCGGCCATGATCGATCCCAATAACGGCGACGTGATCCGCAAGTGGAAGGATCTGCCGGGCAACCAAGGCGCGATTGATTACCACGCTTCTTCGCACCGCATGGTCGTTGGCGGTGGGTCCATTTTGGATCGATGGCCCGGGGAGGTGAGATTACTCGATGCGATTTCCGGCGATCTCGTTTGGAAGTTTGACGACACTCGCGGTCCGATCAGTGGCTTGCGTTTCTTTGATGATGGCAAGCGAATCGCAGTGGGTGTGGGTAGCCAGAACGCAAACACGGGCGGCGTGTTGGTCTTGGAGACCCAAAGTGGTGAACTGCAGTGGCGGAACCCATCATCGATGTTGCCGGTGCGTGACTTGGATGTCTCACCCGATGGGGCGACGATTGCAACGGTCGGTCATGACGACGGTGTGACGCTGTGGAATGCCACGACGGGCGAGAAGGAAAAAACGCTGGGCGATCGTGTTTTCTATTCGGTGGCCTTTGCATCGGACGGGCAAAAGATTGCCGTCGGCAGCGTTGATTGGAGCGTGCGACTGTTCGAAATCAACTCCAGTGATCTGATTTGGACAAGCCGTCGTCACACCGGCGCGGTGATGCAGCTTGCGTTTACCGAAAACGATACGCGACTGGTTAGCACCGCGTTGGACGGTCACACACGGATTTGGGACACGCGATACGGCGATTCCGTTTTGGCCATGCGTGATTCGGATCTGGCCAATTTGTCGCTTGCCGTCGCGCCGGATGCGTCGGCAATCGCTGTTTCGGGATTCAATCCCACCATCGCACTGCGTCGGATTCCCAAAAACATCGCCACGCAATCCGAGGTCGTTGATGCGAATGCTCCGGCCAGTGATGAGTGGGTCACGCTTGTCGAGGACGACTTCGAGCGTGATCAACTGGGTGATGGCTGGAAACCATCAGGGTCGTGGGAGATCGTCGATGGTGTTGCCTGCGGGACGTTGGCACCGACGCCTTATGGTCCCGGACTCAATGCCGCCAACCTAGCCAGCACGACCATGGTGTCATCCGATTTCGAAGTCAGCTTCGATGCCTGGATCGATCAACCGATGATCGCTGAAGCGAAGGTGTCGGACATCGCGGTTCAGCATGCCATTAGCAGTCTGTTTGTTGGCGTGGTGAAATCGCCCATCAATCGTTCTGAGAAAGGCGTCGCTGTCAGCCACCTAATCCATCGCAGTTTCCGAGAAGTGGGATCGCGCCGCGATGGCCCCTTTCAGTTTGAAGTCGATCGAAAGTACCGCTTCAGAACGCGTCGCGATGGTGACCGAATTGAGCTGTGGATCGACAACGAATCATACCGCACCGTGCAGCTGTCAGATCAAACGCCAATGCCGATGATGTCCATTCAAGGCATCTTTGGACCGGTGGGTTCCAAGATCTATGTCGACAATGTGTTGATCAAGGTCCCGCGTGATGGATTGGCTGAGTCCGTTGCCGCCGACCTTGTTGTGAAGGCATTCGAGTCGGCAAAAATCAAACCGCTCGTGATCAACGCCATCCGCAACGCCGACGTCAGCGAATTTGGCGACGACCCAATGGCAACACGCACCGCGGCGCTGAAGCTCGCCAGTCGTTGGCCGCAGGAAAACGATGAGATCTTGGCAAAGATTGAGACGCTCGCCAGGAAAGATGAAGTGCCCGCCGACGACTACCAAGCGATGTTGGATTGGGTTCAAGGTTCGATTCCAAGTCAAAACGATCGCGGCAACCGCGTCGCGTCCATGTGCGCGTTTCGGCTGAACGATCGAACGATTGCATGGGAAATGACCAAGCAAGCCAACCAAAAACACGTCCGTGAGCATGGGTATCGTCACCCGATCGATCTGGCGATTCCGGGCATGATGCTGAACCAAAACAACGCCGAGATTGCGGTGGCAAACCTGCGACAACTTCGTGAGATCATGCGGTCGGATCACTGGCGAAAGAATCAACAAGCGACGGCGTGGGCCAAGGAAGCCGAGCAACGGATTCA
>JBCCJB010000289.1:0-5595 GCA_039028015.1 Planctomycetota bacterium | reverse complement strand
GGGCCCTCGGCATCCACGCAACCTCATCTGCAGCAGATCGTTGGCTATCTGAATTTCTCTGCAGCGACGGCGGCTCCGTCCTTGCTGGCTGCATGGAATCGCGTTCACGATGAAGCCGCCGCAGGTGACGTGCTATCGGGACCACCGCCGTTCTTGATCATGCGGCATTGGGTTGAAGAGACCATCGATTCACTGGAGGGAACGTCATCGGCTTTTTCAGATGTGACGCGAGCTCGCGCGATCGTTCGCTTAATGTGGTCCAAGCTGCTTCCGGCGTATTTGGACTTCCATCGCGATCTGCTGTTTCATCAGCCTTACGAAGTCCTCTTCAACGGATTTTTCTTAGCCGCCGCTGCTGAAACCATTGTGCAATGCGTTGGGGAAGGGTTGCCTGTCGATGGTGAACATCCGCAGGCTGAATTGATCGATCGGGTGATCGCACAATTGAACGACTACGTCGGCTATCGCCCGGTATCCGTGCTCGAAAACCGCACGTGTCAGCCTTACGCCCATGAATTTGTGCGGCCGATTCCGCTGGCGGTGCTTGCCGCCATGGAAGGCGACGCCATCGCCAGCTGCGTCAGCGAAGGACCGTATCGTGAAATTTTGACGCGAGCACTAACCGCGATTCGCAACGCACCGGAGTCGATCCTTCGAGCGGCGTCGATGGACCCGAATCAGATTCGCGAGCTCGCACTCGATCCGCGTGCTTATGACTTTGACCATCCGGTTAACCGGCGCCCCAATTATCACTTTGGTGGTTGGGACGAACGACGCATCGATGCCGAAGGCCGCTATGATCGCTTCATCATTCGCAGTGTGACATTGGATTCGTTGCTATCACGAATGGAAGAAACACCCGACCTTCCTCGTGACGAACTGTTGGATGAAGCCGCCTCCGTTTTGGCTGGCACCATGCTGATGGCATCGGGCATTTCCGGCTGGGGTCCGTCGGCTTATTCCAGCGACGTGACTTTGCGATCCTTGATGGGTCCCATTGCCCGGTATCGCGATGAATTCTATCGCTGGAAAATTGCCGAGACGGCCGGACGACATGGCGACCGTCTGCTTAGCGAATCGCAAGCACGACACCAACCCTTTGGAGCGGCACGGCAGCATCTCAATGCCGCCCTGGCGCGCAAGCGTGCGATCCAGCTGCAGCATGTCCAGCTGGCGAGATTGTTCGCTCGGATTGGCTACCCCGAAGAGGCAACCAAACAAGCCGATGTGGTATCGGCCGCGTCGGCGCGTTTGATGTGTCGAATCGATTGCGGCATGACGCACGGTTTGCGAGCGCTACGGGCGGGCAACCTTGACGAGGCGCGTCTGATTCCCGATGCGACGTTTGATTTGGTGCGCCGCGCGATCGAATGCGGTGCCCTGATGGATCCGTGGGACATCCTGGGCTTTGCCGGCAATTTCAGTCTTTATCCGGGAATTGAAAACACAATCGTTGACTCACGCGTCGACGAGCTTTTGTATGTGATCGAGAGCTTGTTTGGTTACACGGCGCGCGTCTGGTCCGAAGCGGCCGCGCGGGACAACGAACCGGTCTACCAACAAATGGACGCGCAGTACCGCGAAATCGCACAGTGGTGGCAACAATTCGCCGCCCACACGATTGAATCAATTGAAGCGACTGACCCGTGGGACTCCTACGAATCGGCTCGGCTCGTTTCGCAGGCACTTCGGCTTTGGCATCGCGGTGGAGCCCGACGCGGCGACATCGCGTTTTGGGCGCCCCACGCGGATCTCTTTGATTCACCCCGGGCATACACGCTGGTGATCATGGCGCTGCTGGAGCGAAAGGATTTTGTCCCGGCTCAAGCGTTGCTCATTCATTGGCTGGGACAAGCCGATCGGGTTGGTCTCCGCAGCGGCGCTCATTCGTTGCCCCGATTGGCCGAACGATGGCTGGTTCAACTTCGCCAGCATCATCGCGATCAACCAGACGAGTTGTGGCCGCGAATCAACAAGTTCTTTGATTACTTGGAAGCCAACGCCGAATCGTTCTGGTCGGCACCTCATTTTCAAGTCGGCGACACGCCGGGCCACCAACAAACCAATGAGGATTTGGAAGTTGAATTGGCAAACGCCAATGACGACCCACTCGATGACGCATCTGAAACGGGCTTGTTTGATGCCGCCTACGAGGGAATGACATATCGGGACACCACGGACGATGGCCACGATGGTGCCGTGTTTGATTCTGGCAGCACCGATTCCGCTGATGAACTCGAGGCGGAAGTCAAACGGCTGGCCAGTCACTTGGATTTTCTGCAGTCCTTAGCGCGCATGTGGTCGGTCGCCGCCGACGTCGTGATCACCTATCCCCATTTGATCCCGACGACCGGCAAACCATCCGATCGAGGGCGTCCGATCGCGTCGCTATCGTCGTGGGCTCGGCGAGCCATTGAGAACCGAATTGGTCTGCTACAGCTTTTGGGTGACGTTCGTGCGTACAAGGTCACACCCGCCGGCACTGATAAAGATTCGATGCGGGAATACGATCGCCGACGGGTGCTGCGTGACAGCCTCATGGAACGTGTCATCACGACCGCGGTTGAAATGTCCGACGCGCGACGATTGATCACCAGCGCCCTGGCGGCCATTGACGCCGACACTGATGAGGATTTGGGTGAAGACTTTGCCGAAGATGACTCGGGCGCGATTGATTTGTTTGCCGCATTAATGGCCGATGACCCCAATCACGCTCGCGAACAGTTTCCCAAGTTCATCGATGTGTTATTACAGCGAAATCTGCTCTACATCCCACTGTCCCGTGGTGGAGATCCGGTCAAGATCTATGTCGCGCGGCTGCGAGAACGCGTGCTACGACATTTGTTGCACTGGATGCCCAGACGCGGATTGGTAGCGGAAACCTGTCGTCTCATTGAGACGGCCCGGCAGATGGAACAACGCAATCCTATCGGCATTGGAGCGGTGACCGAGTTTGATGGTCTGTATAAAGCTGGCTATCGATCGCTAGTAGGCTCGATTGCCGAGGCCGTTTTGCATGAAACCGCCAGCGCTGCGAAGACGGTGCCCGCGTTCGGTGGTGAGGCAGCACCGGCACAAGACGCCTTAAGCGTGACCGATCAATCCACGATCGCCGACGTGTTGATTCCGCATTTGGAAAAACTCACCGAGACGATGTTGGGAAGCTGGCTGGCGCACAGTCAAACGCTACGTTTGTCGCCGCTCGAAGCGGTCAGCGATGAACCGAAGTGGAAGCGGCTGGTGGCGTTCATTACCAAGTACGGTGATCCGATCTTCACACAAAGCTTCTTGCACCTGTCAAATATCCGTGCGGTGCTGCATCAGGGCGTCGAAGATTGGTTGCAACGATCAATCAATGATGGCGATGAATTGCTCGACGACACCAACCTGATGCAAGCGCTTGAGCGGGACACGATTTCAGTGGCGGAAGCATCGCGGTGGATCACGCTTGTCTTCGAATCGTTGTTGGATCATCACGCTGAGTACCAGGATTACAACAGCACGACGACGCAGAGTGATCGTGGCGAAATGATCTACACCTTTCTGGACTTCTTGCGTTTGCGATCGCGGTACGAAAGGGTCGCTTGGAATCTCAGACCGATCATGTGGACTCACCAAGTCTTGGTTCGCATGGGGCTTGATCACGCGGCCGCCGCTTGGCGACAGAGTTTGCAAGATCGTATTTCGACCGAGGCCGAGCTTTACGTCAGCAAACTCCGAGCATTACAGCATAAATACTCAATGCGAATGCCGACGGTCGCGGACCGAATTGAAGAACGTTTTGTGCAACCGATGACCATTGACCGCATGCGAGCTTATGTGGCACCCGCAATGGCCGATGCCGAGGCCAATCGAGAAAGCGAGTCCTTTAGCAAATTGCATGAGGAAACCGAACGGCTGACCCAGAATCCCGTTGGCATCGGATTGGATTTGCCCTCGTGGCTGGAATCGCTCGAGGATGAAGTCGAAAAAGTTGGCAAACGCAACATGATCAGCGAAATCGATGCTCAAGAATTGATGACCATCGCGGTCACACCGTTGACCCTGGATGATCTCCGAACGCAATTGACGCTGGCGCAAACGCAGGGACGGCGACTGCCTCATTTTCGCTCGAAAGACTAGCGGGATAACGTCACTTTGGATTAGCCGCACGGCTGTAGCCGCGATTTTATTGGGCGAAAGCATGGCCTGCGCCAAAACGGCTAACAGCCTCGGCAATGCTATGAATCACTTTGTTTCTCATCAAAAGTGACGCTGCCCAGCCAATCAATCGGCTTGGCTTTGTTTGCGTCGAAGTTGTTCAAGCAAACGCTGCATCATCGCGTTGTTATCGTGCTGCAACCATCGCTCCGCCCAATCGATCGCTTCGTCGGTGTCGCCCTGCTGATCCAAAGCTTGAACCAGACCAAACCAGGCCGATAAGCCCATCTGAACGGTCGCCTTCTCACCAGACTCTTCAATCTGATTGTCGACGCCTGTGCGAAACCATTTGATCGCTTCTTCCGTGTTGCCTCGCGCCAAATACGCTTGCCCTAAACCATTGATGGCACCGCCGTGATCGAGTTCGGCATCCAATACCTTCTTGAATGCGATTTCCGCCTCATCCCACATGCCCAAATGAAACTGTGACCAGCCCAAACCATTGCGAGCGAGAGTGAGCTCTGGATCCTTTTTCAGCGCCACCAAGAAGTGCTGATACGCGCTTGAGTAATCCTGCTTCATCCAACGCTGCCATCCGTTGCCAGCGATCACCGCAGCCGGCAGCGTGTCATCGATTTCCGGGTTCGCATTTGGTTTCCATTCTGGTGACTTCCCCTTGTCCTTCGGTGACGTCTTCTGGTCCGCGATCATTTGTTTGATCCATTGTTCGATTTCCTGCTTCGAGTTGTCCCGGCGTTTCTTCAATTGACTGCGAAGTTCCGCAAGACTGCCTTCGATGCGGGCGATTCGCGACTCGTATGCTTGGTTTTGAAGTTCGTGTAGCTGAGTCGCATACTGACGGATTTGGTCGGCGTTAGCGGGATCATTCAACAACGCGGATAACCGCTCAATCAACTGCTTCATCTCCTGATCAATCGAGCCGTCCAGCTGTGCCTTCGGGCTGTCGTGATCAACGGCGGAATCTTCGTTGGCTCGCAAATTTGTTGTGAGCACAACCGAGCTTGTTATCAAAACGAGCAAGATCAACCAAACACGCATGTCATCACCAATAGGACAAAAGAATTGTTATTAACGGTTTCACAATGAGTCATGTTGCTGCCATCGCCATTCAGCTTCACCCTCCCGCAGCCGAGGTCATCCGGTTTTGCGAACCTCTTCCAAACGAAGAGGTCGAGTCGTTTTGAAGTCGCTGCGGGATGGACGTGTACAGCAACCACCCCTCCCGAGCGCAGCTCATGGGAGGGGTCGAGCGAGGCCGTCAAGGCCGAAGCAAGGGGGAGGGCGAGTCGAACCCTCCCACAAAAACTCGCTGAAGGCTCGTTCTTGACCCCTCCCGCGAATGAGGTCGTGTCGTTTTTAAATGCCGTATTTGTGGAGACTTGCGTTGTTGAACCCTCCCCAAACTTGTTTGGGGCAGGGTCGACGGGCGAAGCC
>JBCCJB010000288.1:0-5613 GCA_039028015.1 Planctomycetota bacterium | reverse complement strand
TCCATGTGTCGGTAGTGTTGATGGTACGGATCGCTGTCGTCCCTGCTCGCTTTCGCACTCATCATGGTGTACGGGACCTTTGCAAACGCATCGGACCGCAGAAAACCCGGTTGAATCAGCGTGACCGAGATATTCCACGGTTTTAGCTCATAGAACAACGCTTCGCTCGCACCCTCAAGGGCGAACTTCGAAGCCGAGTAGACCGACATCGTCGGCATCGCCATCATGCCGCCGACCGATGAGACATTGATGATGCAGCCGCGGCGCCGCGATCGCATTCCAGGCAAAACGCAGCGAATCAGTTCGATGGGCGATCGAAAATTGATGTTCATTTGATGCAATCGCTCCGGCTCGGTCACATGCTCGACGCACGACCGATAAGCGACACCGGCATTGTTGATCAGCACATCGACGGCACCAAACTGATCGGTGGCTTCCTCCACCAGTGCCAGTCGCTGCTGGGGATTGGTCACGTCGAGCGGCCGAATCCAAACGTCCGCTTGTGGCTCAATGCCCGCAGCAGCAAAACGTTCCAGTGAGGATTCTCTGGCCGTCAGGATGAGATGCAGATTCTGACGCTGACGGGCATCTAGAAGCCGCCTCGTGATCGCCAGGCCCAAACCGACCGAGGCACCCGTCAATATCACCACTCGCGTGTTCATAAATCTGTCGCCGGTCCCAAACCTTCGATGGCTCGAAACAATCATCGCGGTGAGCCAAGTCCCAAATAACCAAGTCTCAGATGGCCAAGTTTCAAATGACATCGATCAGCAGCAATCCCCACAGCAGCAATCCCCACGCGCAACAGATATAATCCGGGGCAGGACGGCGAAGAGACTCAGAACAGCGATCCGATTGGCACCGCGAGGCCCACCGTGAAACGAAGACCCTTTTTGCGCACCCTGACGGGCGGGGCGGCTTATCTCGCATCCATCCATTCGCTCTCGCCAACCAACACGTCCCACGCATCAACGCCCAGCAATCAAACGCAGGCGAAGAAACCGCGTGCCAAGGTTGAACGAATGGGGATCGGATCCATTGGCATGCGTTACCAGGGCACCGTAATCACCGAAAAGGCGAGCCAATACGGTGACGTGGTGGCCATTGCCGACGCTGACCGACATGTTCGCGAACAGGCCAGAGCCAGCTTTGGCAGCACCCCGAAAATCTATGAGGATTACCAAGATTTGCTTGCGAATCCTAATGTGGATGTCGTCCTGATCGGCGCACCCGACCATTGGCATGCCAAGATGTTGATTGATGCCATTCGGGCCGGCAAAGATGTCTATTGTGAGAAACCACTGACGCTGACCATCGACGAGGGCAAAGTCATTCGCGATGTGGCGTCACAACACGATCGAGTCGTTCAAATCGGTACGTGGCAACGAAGCGATCATCGTTTTCGCCTGGCCGCCGAAATGGTTCGCGGCGGTCGCATTGGAAAACTCAAACGCGTCACTTGTGCGACGGACAACAATCCGGTCGGCGGTCCGTTCGAGACCAGACCCGTTCCGCCCCATTTGAATTGGAATTTATGGCTCGGTCAGGCACCCGAGACGAACTACGTTCCGGAGCGTTGTCATTACACGTTTCGTTGGTGGCATGAGTATGCCGGTGGGAAGATGACCGACTGGGGTGCGCATCACATCGACATCGCACAATGGGCGATCAACGCACAACCCATTCGTATCGATGGTCGCGCTCGATACGCCGACGTTCAGGAGGGATACAACGTTGCCACCGATTTTGAAGCGGACATCACTTATCAAAATGGTGTCACCCTCGAGGTTCGCGACACGGGTCGTCGCGGAATTCTGTTCGAAGGTGATCAGGGGCGTCTGTTTGTCAATCGTGGAACGCTCGCTGGTGTTGCCGTAGATCAGTTAGGCACACATCCCCTGGATCGCGATCAGTACCAGCTGTACTCCCACGACTATTCAGATCGACCACCACGCAGCGGCAAACTGGATGCGATCGTCAACCACATGGGCAACTTCTTTGATTGCATTGAAACGCGACAAACGCCGATCTCGGATATCGAAAGCCAGCATCGTTCGGCGACCACATGCCACTTAGCAAACATATCAATGCGCTTGGGACGACCGATCACGTGGGATCCGGTTGGCGAGCAGATTGAAGGCGATACCGAAGCCAGCTCGATGATGCGCCGACCTCAACGATCGGGATTTGAAGTGGCATGACGCATCCGTCTCGCTCGCTTTCCCGGCGTTCCTTTCTTTCCAGCAGCGCCACATCGATTGCCCTAGCAGCATCAGGGGCGTCCGCCCAGGAAACGTCGCTCGCGTGGCAACCGCAATTCATGATCGCGAGCTGCATGTATGGAATGGCAGACCTTTCCGGGATTCTGCCAGAACTCGATCGACTTGGCTGTCGCCGCATTGATTTGTGGCCACGGGTTCACGGATCACAGCGTGAACAAGTCGACGAGATGGGAATCACCCAATTCCAATCAATGTGCGACGAGTATGACGTCCGTGTCGCGTGTCTGAGTCAGTACAAACTGGGTGCGTTTGGGCTCGCTGATGAAATCGTCGTCGCCAGCCAACTCGACTGCCCACGGATTGTCGTGCACGCTGGTGGACGGCCCGGAAAGACTTGGCCCGAGACCAGGGATGCGATCAAACGATTCGTAGCTCAGATCCAGCCGACACTTGAATTGGCCGGGGAACACGACGTCCGAATCGTCGTCGAAAACCACGGCTCAACCATGCTCGATTCGTTCGACGCCATCGATTGCTTCCTTGATCACATCAAACACCCTCAGCTGCGTTTGGCACTGGCACCAGCACATCTTTCATCGCGTTCAGAATCGCCGGAATTGGCCGAGTCGATCGCACGCCTGATTCATCGGGCGGGTCCGCGATTGGATTTGTTTTACGCTTGGCAACATGGCGACGGATTTCGGACGGCGCTACCGATGCCGCAGCAACGGCAGCAAATGCCAGGCACTGGACCGCTTGACTTCGCTCCCGCGATGAAAGCACTTGCGGCGACTCACTTTACCGGCGTCATCGAGGTCATGATGCATCCCACGCCACGCGGCATTCCTATCGCACCCTCGATTACCGGCGTCACCGACGCCATCGATCAGTCCCACCAGTACCTGCGAAAGTGTTTGAGTTCATGAGCCAACCTAAAGTCCTGATCGTCATCGGCGATGCCACTGAAACGCTCGACACGATGTATCCGTTTTACCGACTGATCGAAGCTGGATTTCAGCCCGTCATTGCCGGTCCGGAGAAACGCAAATTCCAGATGGTGATGCACGAGGTCAAACCCGGCTGGACAATCACCAAGGAATGGGAGGGTTACAGCATCGAAGCCGATGTGGCCTTTGCCGAGATTGACCCCGATGACTACGCGGGGATTCTGTTCTCAGGCGGTCGCGCCCCTGAGTACATTCGCTACGACGATGATCTGGTTCGCATCACGAAGCATTTTTTTGCCACCGATAAACCGATCGCAAGCGTCTGCCACGGCGTGGAAATTCCCGCCTATGCCGACTGCGTTCGGGGCCGCCGCATGGCCACAGTGCCCAAGTGCAAATTTGATCTGGAAGTCTGCGGCGGCACGTTTGTCGACGAAGCCTGCGTCGTCGATGGAAATCTGATCAGCGGTCGCACCTACCACGACAACGGACACTACATTGGCCCCTGGATCGCCAAACTGGTGGAAGCGACCTCTCAAGTGCCGGTGACAAACTGATAAACTGTATCATTCGCAGATTGCGGTGCGGTGAGTCGACCTATCAGTACGACGGACTTCTAAGTTCGTCATCCCGAAAGATGATGCCGGTGACAATCAACGCTGATAGATTGGCAACAACTGATAGGCGGGTGTGAGCGCCAAAATGGCCAGTGAAGTGCTGTAGCAAGGCCCAAATTGACGCTCATTGGACGTGCCCGGCGGCCAACCGCCTTCATCGGTCTGCTCCGAAAGCAGATTGGCCGCGATTTGTGGGAAGACTTGATTCCATGTCTCGCCACCAAATTGAGCCATGGCCTGTGAGCTGTAGTAACTGGCCAAATAAAAGTAGTTGTTCTCCCAAGGTCGCGGATAATTGCGAGAACGGAACCATCGCAACGCATGATCGACGCCTTGAAATGATTCGCGACCTCCCAACAGCAACGTCAGCGTCGCCGAGGCGGTATTGGCGAGCGTGATTTGAGGTTTGTTTTGCTGCGATTGCTTGGGTCGATAGCGAAACACGCCCTTTTTGATCTCTGGCGGTTCGGGTTCATAACAGCGCTCAACAAAATCCAGACCTTCGTCGAAGTACTGCTTGGGAACATTGAACTCCGCATTGCGAGCCGATCGCAAAAACATCAACGCCCAGCCCGTCACGGACATGTCCGCTGCCGCATCGGGACTTTCAGGATATCCGTAACGCCAACCACCAAAGTCGGAGGCGACCGCTTTTTCTCGAGACTGAACCTGACGGTGATAAAGAAGTGCGCGACTAATCGCATCTTCGATTTGAGCCGAGCGATCACCCGACGACATGCCATAGACCTCACCAAGCATCAAACCTGCGATCGAGTGGTTGTAAATCACGGTTTGGCCCGGCGAGAGATGTCCGCCGGCGGGCACAACCGCGCGGAGTGAGAAATACCCCTGACGTCGCTGAGTGCTCAAAACAAAATCGATAGCATCCGAAAGCGTTTGGCCATAGGAACCTTGATCCGGAATATGGCCCCGAGCCAAAAAAGCCATTACCGCCAGCGACGTGACGGCGGGTTGAGCGATTTCTTCGCTTGGGAATCGCCCATCGTCGGCTTGTTGCTGGGCAAGCCAAGCCAAGCCCTCATCAATCGACGTTTGCACCTGGTCCCATTGGTCAGGCGGTAGCGCCGCACTCAGATTGGAAGAATCAGCGATGCTGCTAGGCGAAATCTGCAGATCCAGTGGTGCTTTGCCACCCTCGGGCGACACGCCAGAAGCTTGATCTGATGTGGAAACGTCTTGCGCGCAAGCGCGCGACATCAGCGCTGCGATGATCATCAATGCAAAGACGCGAACCAGCATTACGACCCCACCGCTTGGCGCCCCAAGAGAACACGCAGGCGATCCTGATATTGCTCGATGGCTTTACGGTAGATCTCCGGCGGTTGCTTGCCACGAACTTGCCACAGACCGTCACCAAGACGCGAAAATAGCTCATTCCATTGTTCGTCGGGCACCTCGTCACCTCGCTCCATCGCTCGCATCACGGCTTTCGCCTGATCCGTTTGAGCGAGCTGTTGCCATGCCAACGTCGCGGACGCTTGACCAGCACTTCGGTCGAGCATGGTTTTCATTTCGTCGGCCACCTTCTTCAACGCATCACGCTGCCCGCGCGTCGTTTTCGGATCATCCATCTTTTTCCGCATCGTTAGCAATTGTTTCTCGAGGTTCTCTTGTAGTTTTCGGGCTTTCTCGAGTTCATCGCGTTGTTCTTCGGTCAGCGGGACGTCTTGTTTTGCTTTCGCGACCCGTTTTGAATTTGCATTGGCGTTCCTTGAAGCTTCGCGTTTGCGACGTGCTTGTTTGGCTCGTTGTCGCGCTGCATCGCCGGACGCACTGAGCAGCTGGCCCTCCATCTGAGACCAAAGC
>JBCCJB010000287.1:0-5630 GCA_039028015.1 Planctomycetota bacterium | reverse complement strand
TGTATGCCACGCAAGCCATCCGCTTTGGCTCCCGTGAAAAAAGCAGCCAAACGATGAAAGTCCTGCTGCGTGCCATCACGAAACTGCCCGTCGCCTCCCATCCAAATGGGATCACCCATTGAGACGTTGCCTAGAAAATCATCGTGGCACTGGAGACAGTCGATTCGAACACCCAGAAACGCCCGTGTCATCCTCGCGGCCATGCGAACGGGGTCCGGTTCACCGTCGCCCGTGTCATAGGTCACCGTATAAAAATTGACTTCGGGACGGTCGGTCCACAAACCCTCGGCCGTGACCAATTGTTGGACCAGCTGATCATAGGGCCGGTTCATACGAAACTGATCCGCGAGCCAGGTTCGAAATCGACGCCGTCGGTACACCAAGAATGGACCTTCGTCCGCTCCGACGAGAAACCGCGTGAATCGTTCCGCCCAGTAGTGATGAAATCGATCGGAACGCAGTAATCGGTTCCGATAAACATCAAATCGCTCGGCCTCGGGAATCACTTGCAGACGACGGATTTCTTCGAGCGACACTCCGGAACCCACAAGACCCAGTGAGAGACGTCGGCATAGTGTCAGCCAGTCGGCTGCCTCGGCTGATCGCAAGCCTTGTGCGTCGCGGTGGGTTTGCCAATCGATAGCCAGTTGAAATGCCCACCTTTCAAAAATCTCTCGCTCACTTGAGGAGTCCGCCGCTCCTGAGGCCTTGACCGGCGAAGCAGCTGTCAACGCTCGCTCATCATTTCGTTGCAGATTCGTTGTCAGCCGAGAGGGATCGGCAACCGGCGGCGTGTTCAAACCAGCCATCAACGCACCCAGTGTGGCCAGCCCAACCGCAGCCATCAGACCGATTCGAAGCAGCGTTTTTATGGTGAAATTCATTGAGAAACGTCGCCTTGCCAAACTCGTGCCGTCAACGATTTCTATTGCCGACCGTGATCCCATTCGCTCAAAACACGGGTAACTTGGCACAAGGGCCAGATTATTTTGAGGGTGATCGCCACTGTCGATTGCTCACAGTTTAAGGCCGACTTCGAAGCGATGTGATGAAAATTAGAGCTTAGCAACGCAGACGACCGTTTCGCGATGTGAATCTTTATTCCCTTCAGCCGGATTGCGGCGGCCACTGTCACCGTTGTAATACTTCATCGCACGCGTGCTCATTACTCCTTACTGGCCTGTCAAAGCTGTGACCGCCCCTTCAACCGATTTTTTTCATGACGCCTACAATCGCGATGACATCGCCTACGGACTCGACCCATCCGGCGCGATCACAGAGTATCTGCGTCAAGTTGGGCTATCGGGCGGTCACGCATTGGATTTGGGAGCAGGCGCTGGACGAGACTCCCTGGCACTGGCAAGAGCCGGTTATCAAGTCAAATCCGTGGACATGAGCCCGCGAGGGATCGAACGCATCATCGAGCGTGCCTCCGAAATCGGAGTCGACGACCGCATCACACCAGTGGTGGCCGATGTCCGCGAAATCGACTTCCCAGTCGACACGTATGATGCGATTATCGCTACGACCGTGCTCGATCACATCCCAGCCGACGATGCGGAAACAGTGTGGCGTCAAATGGCCGCCTCGCTGACTCATCGCGGCGTGCTCTACGTTCAAGTCCACACGACCGAAGATCCAGGCAGTGGTCAATTGCCAGGATCAGAAATTGACGCTCCCATCAGCGAAACCGCCGATGCCGTGATCAACTACTTCCAACCCAATCAGCTGGTATCTTGGGCATGTCATCCCGAAGCCGATCTTCGGGTGTTACGCTACGAGGAACGGCGAGAATGGGATGAAACGCACGGCGACCCGCATCAGCACGGTAAAGCGATCTTGCTTGCGGTCCGGTCGGGTCACTTTCCCGACTGGTACGGCCAGCCGCCCGCATTTCCAAAGTCAAACTCAAACGAAATCGAACTCAGTTCAAAGGGAACCGAAACATCATGAAAGCCATTGCATACGTCATTGCCGTTTTGGCGGCCGTCGGCATTGTGGTCGCCATTTCATCAACAGACGACTCGGCTAGCTCCGATCAGGCCGCGTCCTCCGTTGAAGCGACCGCAGTCTCTGTCGCCGCGACCGCAGGCGAAGTCACGTTAGAAGTTCCGGGAATGCATTGCCAACATGCCTGTTATCCCAGGGTCAAAAAGACGCTGGAGCGACAGCCCAACGTGACCGAAGTTGCTCTAGTCGACCAGCCCGACCCCGAGGCGCTAACGGTGAAGCAGGTGGTTGTCAAATACGATGCAGGCTTCGAGGCCAATGCGGCCGTTGAAACCTTGCATGGCGCCGGTTTCGCTGACGCGGTCATTCTGCAATAGATAGCCGCGTAGGGAAAATCGTTGGAACGCACTGCGGTAAGTGTCGGTCATCGGCCTGGAATTCTTTTGGTTGGTCATGGCACCCGAGATGCCAATGGCACGCGGCAATTCTTCGAACTGGGTCAACAGCTCGCCAGTGTCGCTTCGCAGCGGTTCGGCCCGGGCGCCGTAGTGGCACCGTGTTTGCTTGAGTTTCAGTCGCCCACGATCGAAGAAGCGTGGCAAGAGCTGGAAGCCAAACAAGTCACCGATGTCATCGTCGTTCCGCTGCTGTTGTTTTCCGCCGGACACGCCAAGTCGGACATCCCCGACGAGGTTGCCAAAGCACGACAGCGTTTCCCGATCGAGGGTTTGAATGACGTTGTGTGGTGCCGTCCGATTTCGCGTTCGTCTTCGATGGTGGAATTGGTTCGCCGGCGGCTGGGGGAATTGCGAGAGCGCACCTACGTGACCGATCCGCAACGTGTGGGCATCGTCATGGTCGGTCGCGGTAGTCGCGACCCTTGCGCGACGTCGGACATGAAGTTGCTGACCGAGGTGGCGCTGCGTGGTGGCGAATCCTTGCAGTCGCAATGGTCAATGAGCAACGACGCCGTGTTCACCACGTTTTATGCAATGGCACAACCGCGTCTGCCGGACACGCTGGCGGAGATCGCCTCTTCAAAACGATTCGACCAAGTTCTGGTCCAACCCCACTTATTGTTTGAAGGCCGGCTTTACGACGCGATCAAACGCCAGGTTGATCAAGCCAATTGCGATCACATCGAAACCGAATTTCATTTGGGCGATTATCTCGGCCCCGTCGATCTCGTCGCCGAAGCCGTGCTGTCACGGTTGCCGTCGGATGCAAACACGTTCAAGACGCCATAAGCGCGGCCACAAACGTTTCCATCGTGATGGCAAAGATTGTCAGTGACGCTTTGTCGCTTTGGTAGCGATGAACAGCGGGCAATGTTGGTTGATGCTTGTGACCTCGTCTGACCAATTGTCCTCATAAAATCCGGTGATGTCGAAACCGGCTCGAATCTGGCCGCCAATTTGCTGTTCCAAGGTGTGACCAAATTCAATTGCCTCATTCCGATCGATCATGGCCTGCAGCGAGTCCTTTGGTAAGTCACGCATGTCAGAGTAGGGCAGTGAATAGCGCACTTCCAGGATGCCGTCTTTCTCATCCTTCTCGCGATCGAACAAAAACAAAATGCCGTTATGAAAGCCGGACAACAGCGTTCCGCCCGGTCGCAGCACACGGAACGCCTCATTCCAAATCGGCTGTAAGTGCTCCATGAAGCAGTTGGAACAGGGATGGAAGACGACATCAAAACTACCACTTTCAAAACAGCTCAGATCAGCCGCATCACCCTGGACTGTTTTGATGGTGAGTCCGTCACGCTGTGCCACCAGCCGGTCCCGACCGAGCTGACCCGACGAGGCGTCGAAAGATGTCACCTTGGCACCGGCAGCTGCGAGAATCGGCATCTGTTGCCCGCCGCCGGAGGCGAGCCCCAATAGATCAGTGCCGTCGAGTGTGTCAGGAAACCACCGACGCGGCACTGGCCGATTCGGCGTCAACACAATTGAGAATTCACCTTGTCGAGCTTGATCAATAACCAGTTTGGTGACCGGCTGCGACCAGGGATTTTGTCCACCGGCAACCTCTCGATCCCAAGCCTCGGCGTTGTAGCGAAGTACATTCACGACGAGAGTGCCTCAACAATTTGCTCGGTGACCAAAGGTGCGGTGCCGCTGCCATCAATCTGGTGCAACCGGCCGTCGCGATCGTAATGATCGAGAATGGGCTGGCGTTGATGCTCATCTAGCTCACAGCGTCTTGCCAAACTATCGGCATCATCATCGGGACGATTTTCGCGTGCTCGCCGCTCGCGAAGTCGCTGTAATCGCACAGACGCTGACACGTCCAACCAAACGGCAACGCAAGGACCCAGGTCTTGTTCAATCAACCAGCGATCCAAACATTCCGCCTGAGGTAACGTTCGCGGGAACCCATCCAGAATAAATCCCGGATCGCTTTTCAATCGCGACAAATGATCGAGAACGCAGTCGATTATCCACGGGTCAGGCGCGAAACCACCACTCAGCACGTGGCGTTGCAATTCCGCTTCCTGCGAATTCGTGGGAGTCATCGACCGCAGCATGTGCCCGGTCGATAGGTGTGGCATGTTGAACTGTTCCGCTAGACGACGACCCTGGGTGCCTTTACCGGATCCAGGGGCTCCCAGCAAAACAATTCGTTTGTTCACACAACTGGTGATGTTCCACCACCGGCGCCTTCCAACAAACCACGATAATTTCGCATGACCAGGTGGCTGTCGATCTTTTGCACCAGATCGAATGCGACTGAGACGGCGATCAGCAGACCCGTCCCGCCATAGAATCCCGCGATCGAATAGGGAACGCCGAGCGATCCATAGACAATCGTGGGAACGATCGCGATCAATCCCAAGAACGCTGCACCGACGTAGGTGATGCGTACCATGACCTTCTCGAGATAATCCGTTGTGCGTCGACCTGGACGATAGCCGGGGATGAATGTCCCCGAGTCCCTCAAGTTATCGCTCATTTCTTTCGGATTGAACGTGATCGCCGTCCAGAAGTAACAGAAGAAAAAGATGAGCGCGACATAAAGCAGATTGAAGAAGTACGACGTTTGATCGCTCATGGTCAAACTGACCAGATTCAAACCTCGAAACAAAGCACCGCCCGATTCGAAATAACCCGCCATGAAACCAAACAGAACGCCAGGGATCATTAACAGACTGCTGGCGAAAATAATCGGCATCACGCCAGCCTGATTGATCCGAAGCGGCAAGAATTGCCTGGTCCCGCCGAACACGCGTCGGCCTCGGGTGAACTTGGCTGACTGCGTCGGGATTTTTCGCTGACCCAGCGTGATGAACACGACGCCAAATACGACGACGACAAATAAGATCGCCAAAATGATCAGCGTTTCGATCCCCGTTTGACCTTTTGCCAATCCCGTCAACTCAGGCTTCATTCCAAGAATCAACTCGTAGAGCGCCTTCGGCATCTGAGCCAAAATCCCGGCCATGATCAACAAACTGATTCCATTTCCAATGCCGTACTCATCAATCTGCTCACCCAACCACATCAAAAAGACAGTCCCGGTGGTCATCACAAGAACGGCCACAATCTGCCAGCCAACGAAGAGACCTCCGTCAGCATTCATGAAGTAGGGATTGATGTTGGACTGACCCCCGCTGCCCGCCATCACCATAAATTTGAGGTACATGTAACTTTGCACAAGGCAAATTACGACCGTCAAAT
>JBCCJB010000286.1:0-5633 GCA_039028015.1 Planctomycetota bacterium | reverse complement strand
GTCGGCGACGGCGTCAAAGCCGGAGTTTCGAACGTTCAATATCAGATCACCGCTGCATTGACCCGAAAACCACAGTAGAGCTAGTGCCGTCAATATTCGAAACACGAACCGTCTCCGCTAGATATGGACGATGCTGAAACAGACCCAACCTCGCTTGACCTCCCCGAACGGTTCTAGCTAACGCCGGCCCACCGTAACCTATCAAAAACATCGCACTGTCGCGTCTGCTGTTAAGAAAATCGGAATAATAGTTCAGGACTATGACTTTCCGGTTTCGGTCACTCAGTCACGCGGACGCTGTCCCGGTAAAATTTTGTGAATCTACGTTCACGGAACGGCAGCAAGGATCCGAACATCATCGATTTTGAACTGACGATTCTCACACAAGCGTAAGCGTTCGGCATATCATAAAAGGGGTCAGGTCTCTTTTTTGCTTAGTATCACAAAAGGGGTCAGAATAAGGAAAGGTGTCAGGTCTCTTTTTCAATGGGCTTGCGGCCTGCTACCTTGACGTACAGCCTTTCAAAGCTTCCTCGCAATTGTCTAAATCCACTCGACAAGCGATCAGTTCACTTTAACCCGCATGAGTCTGGCGACGATTGGAGCGACTGCATCATCGTTGCTCGAGGATCTTTTCCCACTGCGATGCGACCGTGGCAAGCGACTCGCACGCTGCTGGTCAAGCGAACATCGCGCGACAGAGTCGCCAAGATCGTAAAGCGATTTGCATAGGCACTGACTCTTATAAGGCGAACAGAAAAGAGAAAAGAGAAAGGTTTCGGTCAGTCGTTGATTGTGTCAATGTATTAGTTGGAAGTTGTGCTTGGTCTTTAGCGTCAGTCGGCTTCTTTCAGTCGGCCGCCGTCGTTCCAATTGCCGAACATCTTGCCAGCGGCGGTTTGTTTGATGAAGTTGCGGAGTCGTTTTTCAAAGTCGGCCGGATCACGACGCCGCATCTCTTCGATGTAGCCGATGCGGACGCGTTTGTAGAGATCAGGAAACGCTTCGAACGTTCCCCATGCTTTTTCTTCGGCCTTGATGGCGGCTTCGATGTCGCAGGCAAGTTCGAAGTTGATTGTCAGGTCGGGACAGGTGGCTTCGCCAGCCGGCGTCATGAGGCCAAGCCGGATCAAGCGACGTGCCCGCTCCTTGTTGAGCTCTGTCCAATGGCTGCGTTTGCGACGCGGCGTGAATCGCTGCGCTTTGACGTTATTTGAGTAGCGTTTGCCGATCCCATCGATCCATCCGAAGCAGATTGCCTCTTCCACCGCGTCGAGGTAGGTCAGTTGATCGCCGATGGGTTGCTTGTCCAGTAGCAACCAGATTTCTGTCAGTGACTCATGATTGCCGTTCAACCAGGCCCGCCAATCGGCCCTGATTGTCGGATGGATGGTTTGTGTGATTTCCATAACGACGAGCCACTTTCAAAGCATATCAAAGGTCCGTGACGACCGATTCGCGAATTCGATTCCGCAACCTTGCTTGCCAGCGATAAGCGTTCCGCGTGCTCACCGCGGCAATCCAAACGAAGATGCTTCCGATGACTGCAAACGCGATCGTTGCCACCGGTGCACACCGCATGGCACAAATTACAGTCGACAAAATCGTAAATTCGATGCCGCCGGCCACACTGGCCCACGCGGTCGCAATTCGATCCCATGACGTCGGACAGTTCTTTGGAACCAGGATGTTGCCAAGAATCAAGATCCAAGCCAACCCGATTGCCGACATGACCCCAAACGAAATGTGCAGACGCATCGGCAGTGGTCGTGGTTCGGTAATCCAAAGTGCGGCGACAATGCCTGTCATCACGATGGCTCCCAACAACGCAAGTCGCTGGATCGAACGCCGCTGCGATGTGAGTTCTCGTTGCACGACCGCAAAGATTTGTTCGTCAAGCCGGTTTGATGTGGTGGTACTCATAACTCAGGTTCCTTCTTGGAGTTGGCGGTAAAGCTGCTGCGCGCACGCTGCAGACGTGATTTGATGGTGCCAACAGGTGATTGGCACACCTCGGCGACCTCGGCCACCGGCAGGTGTTCAAAGTAGTGCAACGTAATGACCAGTTGCTCTTCGGGATGAAGCGTCGTCATCGCCGTTGCGATCGCTTGTGAATCGATCCACCGATCAAGGTTGAAATCCGCTTCGCTTGGTTCGACGGGAGTTGCGCTGGAGACAACGGGCGGGGAGCGATACTGTTTTCGAAGATGGTCGGTCAGTGTGATTCGGGCGATCTTGTATACCCAAGGGGCAAAACCATCGGGGTCATCTAGTGCTTCATCCGCATTTAATTTTAGGGTAGCCGTCGTTCGCCAGAACACGGAATGCTCCATCAATTCCGGCTTCTGGCGAAGCCCGGCTACGACTCAGAACCCTAAATTTAAAGATAGAAGAAGCACTAGTCGTGTGATTGTGCGAACGATTCTTAGCCAAGTTCCTTGCAGCAAATCGTCAACTTTGTCAGAGTCACTAACCATGCGGCCGAAGAATCCAATGAGCTGCGGATTACAACGACGGACGAGTTTTCACCAAGCCTTCTGGTCACCCAGTTGGCATTGCACGACAAGGCGCGCGTCCGTCGTTTGCGTTGTTGGGTCGCTCATCGTTCTCCACTGCGTTCCCTCGTACAGTCGCACAAACCGACAGCACGGATGACGACTTCAGGGAAAATGGAGCAAAAAACCAATCAGCGAGCCGATCCCGGTTTAAAGCATTCAACGAATTCACGTAGGACGGGGACTCTTCCCCGTCGATGCGAAATACCAGTTCGGCCATGAGTGACCGACCTACGTCAAAGTTCAAAATGCTCTATTCGAACGAACAGAACAATCTATCCTCAAAAGCGAGAATTACGATCGACGATGGGATACCCCAAAACCGATCGATAGGGCGCTGCTTCGGACGCGTTGATACGATCACGATTCACGCCTGATTGTTGTCACGCTCTTTGAACCGCCGCATGCCGCGGAACATTCCCAACACTACTGATTGTCCGGTCGAGGCGGCAAAAGTTCGTTCTCGCGTAGCCATGCAACCGCATCTCGCAAACTGTCATCGGCGCTACGGCACTGGTAATCAAGCTCACGCCTTGCGCGGCTGCTGTTGTAATAGTGAAATTGACTGCTCATTCGCACCGCTGCGGAATTGAAGTCACTTTCACCCGCCATGAACTTGGTTTGGACATCGCCAGCGATCCCGGCAATCACCCTTTGCAGTGGACCGGCCGCCATCAACGGTGGTCGACGACCAACAAGCAAAGCGATCTTGCTCCATAGTTCTTTGTAGCTCCAATTTTCGCCAGCCAGAATAAATTCGCGACCATTGGGAACGTCGGCGGTCACCGCATTGATCGTCGCCCGCGCGACATCACGCACATCGCACACACTGCAACCGCCTGAGGGTGCAATCGGTCGATACGCTTTGGCAACCTCAGTGATCATTCGTCCGCTGGATGGTTTCCAGTCCCACGGTCCAAGCATGAATCCCGGGTGCACCACCAACGCTGACAGTCCACGCGTCACCATGTCGCGCACCACGTCGACACCTGCGCGTTTGGAACTCACATAGCTGCACATGACTTGTTGCGGTCTTGAAGCCAACGCAGTTTGTTCGTCGGCGGGATCGTGCTTCGTTCCCAACGCCAACGTGTTGACGGTTCCAACCAGTATCAATCGTTTTGAGTGACGACGACACGCCTCCGCAAGCACCTTGGTTCCCGACTGGTTCACCGTCATCGATTCGTCACGACGATGCCACCCGAGATGAATCAAGCCGGCCGAATGAATCACCCCATCACTGGTCGCGACAGCCTGATCAATCACGTCGCTGGCCAGTACGTCGCCGATAGCAATGTCCGCATCGATCCCGTCTATGACCGACAGAGATGGCTGTTGTCGCACCAACGCGATTGACCGATGCCCATCCCCCGTCAATTGCCGCAAGATATTGTTGCCGAGCAAGCCCGTTCCGCCGGTGACCAATAACTTCACGAGTTCAATCGATTGCGATTGCGATGGGCCAACAACTGGTACAGCATCTGAGTTTTTGGCATTAGCTGATTGACATCCGCAACCGCGGCGACGGCGCGAAGCGGATTACCAAAAATAGCTTCCACTTCCATCTCGCGACCATTGCGATCATCCAATCGCATGCTGCTGTCGTAGGGAACCATTTGTTCGGTATGTTTGATCGTTGTGTCCTTCGACTCATGTGGTAAGGACACACCGCAGGCAGCGGCACCGTCGTGAACCTCTTTGACGATAGCTTCGGCGAGTGCCTTGCCGTCAGCGTCACCGATGATCTTGTCGGTGGAACTGTCCATCACAACCGACAATCCGTTGAACGGAATGTTCCACATCAGCTTTCGCCACCGAGCTGCTGCCAAATTGTCGGTCCATTGTGCGTCGATACCAGCTTCAATCATCGCCTGCCGTAACTGATGACCGGTGTCGACCGTGTGGGGGAGAGGATCCTGCACATACGTGCCAAAAACGATGCGGCCAAAATCCAGGTGTTTGATATGTCCCGGACCAATCTTGTTACTGCACAAAAAACAACATCCGCCCAGCACCCGTGTCGTATCGAGACTGCGACCAACATCAGCTTCCACATCCAAACCATTCTGCAGCGTCAACACAATCGACTGATCACTCAAAATCGGAGGCAGCCATTGATCAAGTGATGCATTAAGCGTGGACTTAATTGCAACAATCACAACATCGCAAACCGGCATGTCAGATGCGCGGCGATAGATAACGGGATGCGTGAGATGGAAATCGCCGGCGACGCTATCCACCCGCAAACCATGCTGCTTCACATGATCAAAGTCTGAGTGCAACAAGAAGTGAACGTCCTGTCCCGACTTTGCCAACAAGCCGCCATACAAACCACCAACGGCGCCGCTGCCAATGATTGCGATTCGCATCCTCGAACCCTACCTCGGTTCGATCGATAGCTTCGGTCGACCATCCAAAATCGGCTGACGAACCAAGTAAGCCGCCAACGGACGCTTGCCACTAGGATCATTAGCGGCTCTTGCCGGCGCTATCTGAATCTGCGGACTGATGCCATCACCGACCAAACGCACGTGCAAACCAATCGGATGCCGTCCTGCTTCCAACCCGACTTTGATTGTCAGATTAGTTTCAGCTTGACCCGTTGTATCGACAATCATGGCATCATGGAGACGCAGCACCATATCAGCGGACGACTGAACATCCATCAGATAAACACCGGAAGCGGGGATCTCGATCACGCCTTCAAAAGTGCCCATACCAATCACGGGCTTTGAAGTCAGCCAACCCAGACCCTCATCGCTCCACGCATTGGTGACACGAATGCTGGTGTCAGGTGCCAACGGAGAAACAGCGGTGCAGTAGGAAAAAACACCCTCAGTCACGGTCATCCGGTGCGACTTGGTGAGAATGGGATCGTCAACCGCAGCGATCAAAGCCTCATCATAGGGTCGCGGGGCCGACGGATTTGGCCGACGAAGCTGCGTGACTCGATCCAGCATGCGTTGCTGAAGCTGATCGAAAAAACCAGATGATCCCGCCAAGTCCTGGAGCTCCTTGGGATCGTTTTTGACATCAAAGATTTGGAAAGGGCTCTCGTGAGACTGAGTATTGAGACGG
>JBCCJB010000285.1:0-5669 GCA_039028015.1 Planctomycetota bacterium | reverse complement strand
CGTTATCCATCAGCGTCTTTGTTGTTGCGGGTCACGAGACTGGGTTCCGGGTGAGCGTGTTAGGAGGTTTGCAATCGCTCGAACCGCAGGCATTCGGCTGACAGTGTCACCGTCAGCTCTGAAAGTGTCTGCAATCTAGCGGCTTGCGAGTGTCGAAAGCCTCGATAGGTCATCGCCATGGCATCTTTGATCGCGTCGGTTTGAATCGTGATGCGGTCTTGCCACATTCCACGATCGACCAGTGTCAAACTGGCGTCCGACATCTGTTTCACCACCGCATCATCGCGACGGCGTTGATCACCTCGCGATTGCACGTGTTCACGAAGTTCGATCAAGTCGTCTTGACCTGGCACAGTAACCACGCAACCGCCGCCTGGTTTCAAAACGCGGCAGATTTCCTTTGCGGGACGACGACCAAACAATGACAGCACGACGTCGATTGAGTTGTCTGCGATCGGTAGAGCTCGGTCGGCGTTGGCGAGGATCCAAAAGCCATTGACACATTGACGCGACGCCAGCCGAATCGCTCGCTTGGACAAATCAATGCCGGCGTATTGAACATGCGACTTGGATTCAAACAACGTTGGTCCAAACGACCCCTCACCACAGCCAAGATCGATCACCTGGACTGGATTGCCCGTGGGTCCGTCGATCAATTGATTGACCCAAGGTTGCAACCACTGGACCAAACCCGATGCATGGCCACGCTGAAGCCATCGCTGACGGGCGAGGACAGCCTCATCGGAATCGCCGGCTTGAGGTGATCGACGATCTTGGGGTTGGAGCAGGCTGTAATAACCTTGTTTGGCGCGATCGAAGTGATGCCGTGACGCACAAGTCAATCCGTTTGGGGTCACGGATAGTGGCAGACCGCATTTTCGAACCGGACACTGCAGTGGCACGGGACATGGTGATGGTAAGGATCCGGGATGGTCGGACACGTTGGTGACTTGTGTGAGCTGGGACTGACGGGGCACGCGCGTGTGCCCAACAGGGTAAGGGCGACTTGCGGAAACCGAATCGACGAATCGATTTTGGTTTACCGTTGTGCGTCGCCGTTCATCAAAGCGGCAATGGCATCAGTCGACGGTGGCTCGATCACCTTTCGCTCGGTGATGAGTGCCGTGATCAAGTTCGCGGGAGTGACATCAAATGCAGGATTGATTGTCGCAACACCTTCCGGTGTGATCGACGGCTGCCCTGCAATCGGATGGGACACTTCCTTACCATCACGCTGCTCAATCGGGATCGCCTCACCGCTTTGCAGGGATTGATCCAGCGTGCTCGTGGGGGCGGCGACGAAGAAAGGAAGTCGGTGATATCGAGCTGCAATTGCAATGGCGTAGGTTCCGATCTTGTTGGCTGCGTCGCCATTGGCTGCGATCCGGTCAGCCCCAACAATCACCGCATCGATTTGCCCCAATTGCATCAATGATGCCGCCATCGAATCGGTGCAAACGTGAACATCAAGTCCCGCTTTGCTCAGTTCCCATGCTGTCAATCGGGCGCCTTGAAGTAGCGGTCGTGTTTCATCAGCGATGACCGTTAGCTGATGACCTTCGCGGTGTAATTGGTACAGGGGTGCCAGTGCGGTGCCGCTTCCCGCTGTGGCCAACGATCCCGCGTTGCAATGAGTTAAAATTCGATGGTACGGGCGCAAACGCGCAGCACCGAGCTGACCGATTTGATCACACATTCGCTGATCTTCTTCATCGATTCGCCTCGCTTCATGCAACAGTGCGTCGTGAAGTGATCTCGCATCGGTCGCAGAATCCTGTTCGACGATGCGTCGCATCCGATCGAGCGCCCAGAACAGATTAACGGCGGTCGGTCGACTGGATGCGAGTGTTTCAATCGCCTTGAGATAGTCTGACTTCGCTTGGGAAAGCGAGCGGTCAGCATCATCCGGATGCGAGGCCAACAAGACGCCGTAAGCGGCAGCGACGCCGATGGCCGGTGCACCTCGCACGACCAGACGTTTGATCGCATCATGAAGCGATGCGACAGTCTGGCAATGCAATCGAACATGCTCGTGCGGCAAACGCGTTTGATCCAATAGGTCGACCGTCGGCTTGGGACGATCGTGATACTGAATCGTCGCTGGTCGCACGGCATCGCAATCAACTTGAGTGCCCACTGAGTCCAATTTGATGTTGAAGTTTGTTTTGTGATGTCAGTTTCCTGCCATGAGCCGTGCAAGGTATTTCAGACTCCAACCGAAAATGCAGTGAAATAATCTCATGAGCCGACGGCGCTAGCCGCGGATATCAACGTTGCTTTTCTCTAATCGCGGTCCGACGCTCACGCGTTTGGCTCATGAGTGTCCCGAGGTGGATGTGATTGCAACCACAATACTCACCGGACAACGCCATCTTCACGACGATGCAACCGCCGTTGGTTTTGGCAATTCAAAACCGTCTCGATAAGTCCTTGTCAAATAATCATTCGCGGCATCATGATTAGTAAATCGTTCGGCCTGGCCATCAAACTCGAGCATCGGGCCCAGCGAGAGCGGCGTGGCATCAAGGTCGACTTTGTTATCAACGAGATGTTGAATGGTGCGGTCAAGCGTTGCGGCATCGTCATCAAGTGATTTGATTTGGGCCAAAGCGTCACGAATCTCCGACGTGGATGCCTTGTTCTCTTGTCCGACGTAGTAAGACGTATTTCCCAGATGAGCGATCGCCGCTGAGAGGTGTCCGCAATTGGCATCGGCATGGAGCGAACTTCCATCACGCGACAGAACGCAATCAATGAAATTCCGGAAGTGGTCATCCCCGACAGACGAATCCGCTTTGAATTCACGAATCAGATTTCGATTCAAGTCGAATGCGGCCGCGCGGCTGTAACTGGGTCCCTGCACGACATAGCCCTCGCTGCCGTAAAAGATGACACCGATCTTATTGCCCTTCTGTTTTGAGCCAAACAACGCGTTGATTTCTTCATCGCCAGATTGGTCGACACTCAAGCCCCGGGTTTCAAACACAATGCACTTGTCACCGTAGTCGTAGATCGAAACTTGGGTGTTGGCGGTGTCTCCGGCATCGATGTAATTCGGATCATTTCGCTCAGCTTGATACCCAAGACGACCACCATAGGTCAGCACCGCACTGGGATGCCGATCAAGACCCAAACCCCAACGTGCGATGTCGGTCTGATGCGGGCCTTGATTTCCCGAATCGCCGTTGCCGTAATGCCGTTGCCAATGCCAGTCATAGTGGAAACGCTGGCGTGTCAGCTTGGGATCGGTGAACGTTGCCGGCCCACTCCACAAGTCAAAGTTGACATCAGATGGGATGTCGTAATCACCAAGCGGACCGATGGATTTGCGACGTTTGTAACACAGCCCGCGGGCAAAACGGCACTGGCCAATGCCACCTTCTTGAATGAAGTTCATGGCTGGAATGATGCCGGTGCTGCTGCGGCACTGCGTTCCGGTTTGAAACATGCGCCCAGTTTGCTTGGCCACGTCCACCAACGCGCGTCCCTCACTAACGTTGTGGCTAATTGGCTTTTCGATGTAGACATCTTTGCCAGCTTGCATCGCCCAGACGCCCATCAACGCATGCCAATGATTGGGCGTCGCAGCGGTGACGATGTCGACGCCGTCCATGTCAAAGCAATCACGAATGTCCGTCACAACATCCGGACGCTTGCCTTGCAGTTTCGCAACTTTGTCGGCCCGCGCTTCGGCGACCTCATGATCAATGTCGACTAACACTCGAATTTCGGTTCGTGGGTCCTTGTCAAATCCGCGAATGTGTTCTCCACCCCGACTGTTGACTCCACAGACCGCAACGCCGAGTTTTTCATTTGGTGATTCGGACGCGTCGGCTTGCGCGCCCGAATGAACCATGCTGCTGGCAAAAACGCCGGCAGCGGATGACTGTAAAAATCGTCGGCGATTTGAAATGAGTTGTGAGGACGAGATCGAATTTGAACGTGGCGATCGCATGTGAAGGTGGGCTTTCATTGGGTTGGAACGAGTGCTGATGGCACGTTGAGGGCTTGATGCCTCGTCAGTTCGGCTTCAGCGGGCAAGCGGCCGAAGCCACACCGATGACGAGAGTGAGGCCATTATGAACGTGGCTGGGATAAATTCCAACCATTGGGCCAGAGGTGTGAAATCCCAACCGCCAAAATCGCTCCCAGCCCCGCCAACGCGAGGTCCTTTTGCGGATCCCAAATGTCACCTTGTTGGCCGTTGTATGCCTCGGCTGCACCGGGCGACATGACGACCGCCAAGGCCCATTCGGCCACTTCATAGATCGCTCCGATTGCCAGGACCCAAGCAACAGCGGTCAGGTGGGAAGCTCTCACCGACATGCGACATCGAAATCGCAACACTTCGACGACGACGGGAACACCAAGCACACCTGATGCGAAGTGGACCAGACGATCGTAGTGATTGCGACGCCACCCAAAGACGTCCGAAAGCGATATCCCGAAAAGCCAAGTTGAAACGTCGTCGTAGGGCACAAAAGAGTAAATCCACCGCGCACCAATCAAATGCAGCCAAATAAATAGACCGATGCACCCGAGTGATGGCCATGACAAGAAACGGGACCAAATCGCCCAACCGATCGCAGCCATCCCCACCAGTGTTGGAAGATGCTGCAACCGTAATTCAGCGGGATAGGGAGCTCCGATGAATGAGGCTGGGATTGCCAGTAGCGTCAGCCACCAGATGACCCATGACCACCACACCGCCGACGATCTGGCGTGCGTTGCGATGGCTGAACTCATGTCGAAGCTGGTCTCATGTCGGTTTCGATTTGGATGTGGACCGATCGCGTTCCTCGAGAACGGCTTCGGGAGTGGCTGTTCGAATTGGAAGGGCTCGCACACCGACGCTAGCGAGTGAAAACAGCACCGCCATGACTGCTGCGAAGATCAACAGCGGCATGACACCGATCGGGACGTTGCTTTCGCTAATCAGCCCGAGCGTCCAAAACCAGTTTGTGATCTGCCAGTAGGACCACGTATAGGGGCGGTAATCATTCCAATGAAGACCGATCGAATACGGAACCAGTGCCGTCAAGACCGCGACGACAACCAATGCGGCCGCCCCAACTTCCACGCGTGGATGATTGTTGATGCGGACGATTGCGACGATCCAACGCACGAGATTCAAAAACAAAATCAGGTAGCAAACGTACGCAACTGAGAAGTTTGCGAATAGGTTTTGGTCTCGAACCGAGAACCGAATCCGCGAGTCAGCGGCGATCCACGACAGACCAAATTGCTGTGTGCCCACTAACGTTACCAAAGCTAACGTCGCGAACACCAAACCGGTCGCCGGACCGGGCGTGAAAAAAGTGAGTAGCAAACGGCTCATGAAATTGCCGGGCAGTTCTCGCTGAATTCGCGGCGTCAAGCTGTCCGATTCAGCCGCCATCAGCGCACTTGCGAATGTCCATAATGCTGCCAAAATCATTGACGAAAAGATCATGAAGCCGATGGCAATATCATCATCTGCAATGGGGCCAATCAGTACGCCCAAAGCTGTGATTGTGACGACCAACCAGGTCAGTAATAACAGCGACCATCGGATCGGGCTGGATCGATTTTCGCTTTCTGGTGTGAGTTGAGCTGCAGTTGTGGTCAGCAACAAATGACAGACCGCCGCGCTAATGGTCGTCGCCGCGATCAATCCACAGGCAACCACG
>JBCCJB010000284.1:0-5677 GCA_039028015.1 Planctomycetota bacterium | reverse complement strand
CGTGGGTTTCGTTTTTTCAACGTGATCAAGCAATCGGAACAATACGATCCTGAGGGCGATTATGTCCGCCATTGGTGTCCCGAGCTCAAGCATGTAAATGCCAAAATGATCCACGCACCGTGGAAGTTATCTCGTCAACAGCAACGTGATGCCGGCATCTCAATCGGCGTCGACTACCCCAATCCCATTGTTGATCTCTTTGAGTCAGCTCAAGCGAATCAGCGTCGCTATGACGAGGTCATGAACATGGTCGCGGCAGATGCTTAGTTTGTCATCCCCTTCGGACCCGATGTCCGGTGCGAGCTACCTCGTGAGCATCGTCGTTGTCACTGAAGAGGTATGACTTTCGCACACGATGGGTTAACGAATCTGATTGATAACCATCAGCGCGTCCAAGGCGGAGACAACGCCATCGCGATTGATATCGAGTGAATCCTTGCTTCCATCGATAGCTGCAAATAGGGCATCAACGACTTGGTTATTGGCTTGTGCGGAATTCATCCAGTTGACGATCATCAGAGCGTCGAGGGCGGTGACTTTGCCATCCCCATTGAGATCAACAAATGGATCGGTCGCGTCCTTTGAACTCTTGTCATGATGTGCTGCCGCAGTCTTGAGTGATGTCGAGGCTACCAGGCGGTCGTCGTTCTCATTAGCGATTGGCGACTGCACTGTCGCGGACCGTCGCAAAAGAGGTTGATCGTTGGTAACGCAGTGCACCGCCCCACCGTTAAGCCACAATTCACGCGTGTCAGTGAGAACAATGTCGTGATTGGGAAATAACTCACCCAGTCTCGACTTTGCGTCATCATCGAAACGAGCATTTGCGTAACTGGAAGCGATCACGACACCGTTTGCGACCAGATAATTGGTGTAGTTCGCAGGCAGCCATTCGCCGCGATAACGCACGTATCCTGGGATGTCCAGCCGCACAACATTGAAACCGGCTGACCGAATCGTCTGAGCCGCGTCCTCAAAGAGCTTTGCATCCGGGTCGCTTTGATCTGCGTATCGACTAACAACGACTGTGTTTTCGTTAATGAATCGTGCGATCCCATCGACGTGACCATCGGTGAGATCCGTCGGTGATGAACCACTAATCCAAACAACCTTGGATACCCCGAATCGCTCTTTCAGTACAGCTTCTAACTCTGCTTTGGTCTTGCCAGGATTTCGATCACTCAAAACTGTCCAAGACGTGATGACCGTGTCTTTGCCGTTGAACTCAAGCGTGCCTTTCTCCAAGACGACGTCAACGTTCTCGACGGGGACACCCTCAATAGCTGCAACACGGGTTGGAACGGCGTCATCACGCCGGCTGGGACCTCCATCGCCGCCCCAACCGTCGAAACCCCAATCCTGCACAAGCATCGACCGATTCCCGTCGACATCCGTTTGCTCAACCCAAATCGCACCGTTGTCTCGCATCCAACTCCAGTCATAGGGCATGATATGAAAGTCGACGTTGCTTAGATCCACACCGCGGTTACGAAGAAACGTCGTTGCCTGACGTTGTGCCGAATTGCTTTCGACCACCAAATTGACCTGCTCGTATTGACTGAGAATACCGATGATGCCGGCGAAGTTATCTCGATACGACGTCTCTTCACCCTTGGGCCACTGCATCCATGTGGAATCGTGTCGTTCCCACTCGGCTGGCACACGATTGATCAGCGTTTGAACTTCGCCATCATCCGTCGCGTTGTCTTGAATCAGTTCATTGCGACCACGGCCACCGATCAGTCGATCTCGATTTGGACCGCCTTCAAGGTAGTCATTGCCGTTGCCACCCCGAAGTACATCGCGCCCCGAACCGCCAATGAGCACATCATCGCCATTCTGCCCCAAGAGGACAGCTGGTTGATTGATTGCTCCCCACGTTTCATCAATTTGAATCCAATCATCGCCACCCTTGCCTCGCACGCGGATACGAGTAACTTCATTTTCGTGGGCCTCTCCAACGATTTTGCCGTTGACTTCGGCAATCAATAGGGACGGTTCCACCTCGTCTCGTGCGATATAGATTTCATCTGCTGCGGGTGTGCCCGAAATGTTCCAGACTCCCGAGGCGGAGAAATTAGCGGCCATTAATTGACGTGATTCAAGCGATTCGACTCGGACGAGCCGTTGATTTTTGCTTACGCGTTTCATGCTGAGAAACCATCGAACGAAAAGGTGAAAAGGCGGCGAGTTGGATTCGCCGGTCAACAGCGAAAGTGGTTTGATTGCCGGTGACAGAACCGATGTTAGAACTCGGCGTCTGAAATGGCGTTTCCAATCGTGCGATGGATGTTTCCATTCGTGCTTTGTTCCGATCGTGCTCCTTCTTGAAACGCCATGCAGTCTCGTCGCGAGTACGAAATTCGCGTTTGTCGCGCGATTGATTTCATCAACGCGAATTTGGCTCAATCGCCTTCGGTCGAAGAGATTGCCGCTGCCGCTATGTTTTCACCCTTTCATTTTCAACGATTGTTTCGTGCCATCGTTGGTGAGTCGGTGGCACAGTTCACACGCCGAATTCGTTTGGATACCGCGGCTCGGAAATTGGCGAGTGGCGTGACGATTGAGATCACCGATCTCGCGTTCGAACTTGGGTTCTCTAGTTCGCAGAATTTCGCCAAAGCGTTTCGCAAACAATTTGGGCAATCACCCACTCAGTTCATGGAAGATCGAAGGCCGGGCGGTCTGTTGTCTGACGAGCAATACCGCCTTTCTTCAAACTCATTGAACTTTCGCTTGTCACATAGTGATGGCGTTCAAGTGCCCGATGTTCATGTCCAAGAAATGGACGAACAGAAAGTTGCCTACATCCGTCACTTTGGATCGTACAATGATAAAGGTGTTCAATCGGCCTTCGATGAATTGGAAACGTTTGCTGCGGTGCGTGGTTATGACTTAAACGCAACGTTCATTGGAATCCCGTGGGATGATTCAGAGATAACTCCGGACGATAAGTGTCGTTTCGATGCTGGCATCGTCGTTGAACAAAATGTTCACCTGCCACAAACGATCAATCGTCAAGCATTGCCATCTGGTAAATACGCTGTGTTTCGCACCGAGATCACGGGACATGATTTCGATCTCCCATGGACAACTTTGATGCGTGACTGGTTACCCGGTAGTGGTTGTCAACCTGGTGATGGACCTCGTTTTGAACGCTACTTCAGCGATGGCAGTCTTGATCCTCAGGGACGTTGGGATCTGCAAGTCAATCTCCCGATTCGTCCGCTTTGATTGCTCGAATGACCCAGTCACAAGACACAACAGCGAAGCGGCAGGAAACTGGTATAGTTGCTTGAAATAATTGATTTGAACATCGTCGTGCGTCCCCCCGATCGCGCTGACGCATCGCATTGCTAGAACAACGCTTTATCGCGCTGGAAACATATGATTTCTCGACTTGCTCCATCACTGTGTGTCCTTGCGGCAATCGCGACCTTCTTCGGCATTGCTCGTGAAATGTCATCAACAATCGCAAAGGAACCTGAATTGTCGGATGTGACTGGAAGCGCTAACAAGGCAGCTTTGAAATACCCCATCTCGCGAACGGGCGATGTGACCGACAACTATCACGGTCGCGTGGTTGCAGACCCTTACCGCTGGCTCGAAGACGTTGAAAGCGATGAAACGTCAGCCTGGGTTACCGCACAAAATGAGTGCACTCAAGCGTATTTGGGGAAACTACCCGAACGTGACCGAATGCGACAAACGCTTGAGACGTTGTGGAATTACCCCCGCACCTCGCGACCGGTGCTGCGCGGCAACGCGTATTTTTTCACGCACAACGACGGGCTGCAAAATCAGGCTGTGTTATATGTCGCACCGGCGGGAACACCAGCATCACAGTTGTTAGACCACGCGTCCGTGTTGATTGATCCGAATACGCTTTCCGATGATGGCACGATGTCGTTGGCTTCATGGGTACCGAGCGATGACGGACGCAAATTGGCGTACAGCATTGCCGATGGCGGAAGCGATTGGCGAACGTGGTACGTGATCGATGTCGAATCGATGACCAAGCTGCCCGATGTGGTGCGATGGTCCAAGTTCAGCGGTGCAACGTGGACGCCGGATGGAACCGCGTTTTATTACTCACGTTACGCGGAACCAAGCGATGGTGAGGAACTCACCGGGACCAACGAAAAGCAGATGCTTTACAAGCACACTGTAGGAACGGTCCAAGCTGAGGACGAATTGGTTTTCGCCAAACCCGAACATCCCAAATGGGGATTTGGCTCGTCGGTGACTGAAGATGGTCGCTATCTGTTGATTAACAACTGGAAGGGCACCGAACCCAAAACGCAGTACTTCATTCGTGATCTATCGGTGCCCGATGGTCCGATACGCGGGCTCATTCAGGGCTTCGATGCGGATTTCACGTTCATTGGATCCATCGATTCGGTGCTGTATTTCTTGACAGATGAAAGTGCACCACAGCAACGCGTGATTGGAATGGATGTCGAGGCTCATTTGGCATCGGTGATTCCCGATGTCGGTGAAGTCGACCAGCTAAGTCGTGCGGATTGGATGGATGTTGTCGAGACCTCGGAAGATGTGATCGAAGATGTGTCGCTGCTCGGCAAGACTTTTTTCATCAGTTATCTGCATGATGCATTGAGTCAGGTCAAGCAGTTTGATGTGAGCGGCAAATTTCTGGGCGAGATCGTGCTGCCCGGCGCGGGATCGGTCAGTGGTTTTGGAGGCTTACGCACGGCAACGGAAACGTTCTATACGTTCACGAACTATGTCACGCCGCCGACCATCTATCGAATCGCACTTAATGGAATCGAAACTGATCGCTCGGGGCAACGATGGCTTCGACCTGATGTGGCATTTGACGTTGATTCCTACATCACTGAGCAAACGTTTGCGACCAGTCCCGACGGAACCCGCGTGCCGGTTTTGATCACACGGCATCGCGACGCACAACAGAACGCCGATAACCGAACGCTGCTTTACGCGTACGGTGGATTCAATATTTCGCTAACGCCATCGTATTCGCCTGCCATTGCGAGTTGGCTTGATGCTGGTGGCATTTACGCGGTGGCGAACCTTCGTGGCGGTGGCGAATACGGTAGCCAATGGCACGAGGCGGGCATGAAACTTGGCAAGCAAAATGTATTCGATGATTTTATTGCGGCCGCCGAGCACTTGATCGATCTCAAATGGACCTGCAACAGCAAACTCGGCATTCGTGGAGGCAGCAACGGTGGGCTGCTGGTCGGTGCTGTTATGACACAGCGACCGGATTTGTTTGGAGCCTGTCTGCCGGCTGTTGGCGTGATGGATATGCTGCGATATCAAAAGTTCACGATTGGTTGGGCGTGGGTCGATGAGTTTGGCAGCAGTGATGACCCAAGCCAAATCGATAATTTGTTGTCGTACAGTCCGTTGCACAACATTGAGGTTGGAACGTGCTATCCGGCCACACTGGTTACCACCGCGGATCGAGATGATCGCGTCGTGCCGGGACACAGTTTCAAATTTGCCGCGGCACTGCAGGCCGCGCAGTCTCAAGCAGCAGCCAGCTGCAATAAGCCAACGCTCATTCGAATCGAGACGCGAGCCGGTCATGGTGCGGGCACGCCCACATCAAAACGCATTGAGGAGTATGCGGATCTCTGGGCGTTCTTACTGTCAAACTTGAATTAGTGCTTCTTCTATCTTTAAATTTAGG
>JBCCJB010000283.1:0-5722 GCA_039028015.1 Planctomycetota bacterium | reverse complement strand
TCTTGATTGACGTCATCACCGAGAGCCAAAGTGCTTTGCACCACCGCGTCGGCAAATGAAACGCCGCCCTCTTCGAAAAGAATCGACGCGAAGACTTGCGATCCTAGCTCGGGGCCGGACTGAATCGTTCCACCAATGATCGTGTTGTTAATGATTCGATCAAAACCGACCGGGTTTTCGCTCGCGATGCCGCCGCCATCCAGCCCGCTTATTGTGATGCCGGAATCAGCGTTGAATGCCATCACGTTGTTGCGAATCGTTGCTCCGGGAATCAGGTTTTCGCTATTCAGTTCCACCAGATTCCGCGGGTACGACAACACGGCTGGTGTTTCATCAAACACGTCCGGACCTGCCACGCGTTGCTGGTTTTCGCGGCTGATACGCACACCGCTTTGCTGGCTGAAGAGGAAGCGATTGTTTTCAACCAGGATGACACCCTGTTGCTCGCGATCACGGTTCGAGTCGCCTCGTAGATCGGCCTGGTCAACTTCGGCGAAGGTATCGCGATTCTGCACGTCATCTTGAAAACTGATGTCACCGTAGATGTTGATGCGATTGTCAGCGAATGGGTCGTTCGATGCTGTGCGGCCAGGAACGATCGTGCCATTGGAGCGCGCTGCTGTCGCGTTCAACACCGCTTGCACCGGAGACGAATTGATTTGACGAATGATTTCGTTGGCAACTTCGCTCGCGGTCGCGTCACCATCGATACGGATCAGGATCGGATTCGCACCGTCGGCTACCGCACCGGCTCGCACATTATCGATGACGAATTCAAACTGCAGCCGTGTGTTGGCATCCGCGATGGTGAATGTGGCGCCATTAATGATGCCCGCCGCGGGTAGCGTTGTGAGTGTTGCTCCTGGGTCCAGACGATCGTTAGTGTCAAACACTCGGAACCGTGCGTCCGAAGCGGTACCGCCATCCGGCACCAATCCGCTGGCGACGTACTCGCTGCCATCACGAATTTCGAGGTTGTAAGCACCTGACGTCGATGAATCGTCATCGGGTATGGGATTGGTGTTTTCCAAGAACGGGTTCAGAGTGAAGGTCTCGTTGACTCCAATCGCATTGGCAGCCGTGACCGTTTCGCCGCGCTCGGCAAACCCGATGATCACATCGTCGATGTACGCGCCGTTGTGTTCGTTATCATCGGCGCCATCAACAAAACCAGCGCCGAAGATATCGCCGTACCGGTCTGCTTCAATATTGCTGTCAATCAGCGTGTATGGGCCAGCGTCATCGACGGTCAGCGTTGCGATTCGCAGTAACGAACCTGATTGCGGCACAAGTTCTTGATCGCCCCGGAAGAATTGGTTGGCAATCACTTCTCGCAATGATGCGGCGACCTCAACGGCGTCATCGAATTGACTGATCGGCACAGGGGTGCCATTAATGGCGACTGGATTCCCCGAGCTATCCAAAGCGGTTTGGCTTCCAAAACCGAAACCAAAGCCGGGCGCGAACGTGACCTCGCCCGCACCAAAGAACTCAATTTCATTGTCACCGTTCTCGATCCGCATTTCCGGCGTGATTGCGATCGAAGCCGTGTAGGCTCCCACCTGCGCGATGGCACCACTGCCGACGATTCTTGGGTCGTAGGAGGTGTTTTCTGGACCAGAGAACCCGATGAACAATCGCCCGGTCTGCGGAACGGTGACCGTAAACACGACCGTGTCTTGCGGACCACCCGTGATCGGGTTCTGTCGGAACACATTGGGGAGCTCTTCACCAAACTGATCAAAGAACCTCGCGTTGTTCAGAATGCCAAAGTTGCCCGAGGAGACGCTCACTTCCACGGTGGATCCGGCGGCAACATTGGGTAATGAAACCAAGTCCACGTCGAGGCGATCGGTCGGTCCCAAAATCCCCGAGCCATTCAGCACGGCATTACCGCCCGCGTAAGGCAAGCTCGTCGCCAGATGCAACACATCATTGGAACTGCCGACCGGGTCATCGAAGCTCAATCCGTCCGTCGTTGCAAAGATCGGCGTTGGTCGCCCAATCTGATTGTTCACGGCCTCTTCCAGTAACGCCGCTAGATCGCTTCGTGCCGGGTCGGTCACCGTCACAGCCACCATTTCCGGTGTGATGTTGCGAGGTGGGCTCGTCGCTAGATCATCGAAGGCATACTCGACATCATCAATCGTTACCGTGAACAGTGCCGCCGAGTCAGCGTATAGCGTTGCAAACGCAATGTTGCTGGGGACAAGCTGCTCGAACGTGACGGCGGTTTCAACTTGACCGAGCTGTGATGCCAACACGGCCGCAATGTCGTCTTCGGTCAGTTCGACGAGCGTTTTGGGTTCATCATCTGGATTCAATGCATTGTGGATTGCCACAACATCGATCAACACATCATCGTCGTCGATGTTGGGATTGTCTCCGTCAATGAACTGTCCATCACCCAATACAAAATTTGTCCCTGACAAGAAGACTTCCACCGGCACCGGATCGGTCATTTCATAGGCAAGCTGAAGTTCGGTGCCGCTGGGAACAAGACGCGTTAACTCAATCGAGGTATCAAAGTAATCCCTGACAATCTGAGCAATCTCCGATGCTGACAGATCGGCCAGCGTCGTGCCCGTTGGCTGCCCGTCGAGCACGTTAATGTCGATTCGATTCGGATCAGCCAACAATGGTCGCCCGTCGGTGATTGCAAACTGTTGACCATCAAGAGTGAATGTTGCGGGCGAGTTGGGTGCGACGTCATAAAGAGCCGCTAGCTCACTGCCCGAAGGGAATGAGATGGTCTCGGCAAAGTCGATTGCAAACCGCTGCCCATTGATGATGACAGCATCATTTTCGGCCAGCGTACCAGCGGCGACGGCTCGTAGTTCGGGCGTGCCGGTGAATGTTGTCCCCGCAGTGCTGAATTCGATGCGGATGCCAAGTCCGGATTGGCCAGCGAATTCACCGAGCGGCACCCTTGCTTGCCGCCACGAGCCCGTGTTGTCAAATAGCTGCTGCACCTCGACATCGATGGCGTCGTTGTAGTTTTCGATGTCGGTACTCGGATCATCGAATTCATCGAGGATCAATGTTCCATCGGGCACATCATCGAGTGCTTCGTTGTTGGTGGCGACCAAATGTTCGACACCATTTGAGTCAATGATGTAGACACGCAGTGAGTCTTGGTCTTCACCCGTGATGCCGACATCGAGGTCGTCGCTATCGACGCCGTCGGTCTCGAGGAAATAATTGAAATACAGTGTTGGTTGGTCAGCCGCGGCATAGCCTTCCAGCGAAAATTCGTTGGACTGCACGGTGCCCTTCGCACCACCGGGAAGATTGTACGTGTCACGGACGATTTGTCCGTCGAGTCGATCCGTTGCCGGGCCTCCCGGTACTTCCGGCTGGGCGGGCTGTTCTCCCGGCCCATAGTTGCCGTTGAACGCATTGGTTTCGTAGTTGAAGGCCAGCGAATTGCCTCCGGTGAAACCAAAGCGAGTGCGGCTGAACTGTGTGTTCTGACCATGACCCGCATCACCACTGCGAGAGTTTGTGACATGCCATAAGTTGTAGTCCAACGTGCTGAAGTCGAGTCCATTGAGCCCCGTGATACCGGTGCTAATACTGGTTCGACCGCCCGCGAAAATTGGTTGTAGTTCACCCGCGGTGTTGAATGCGTAGATGTCACCGCCGAAGGTCGTGCCAAACAAGAGATCGCTATAGCGACCACCGTCGACTGAGTTGGGACCAGCTCGCAGACCGGAAAAGTTGATGCCTCTCAGTTGTGTCGCCGTCGCAACCACCGTCCCGACATTGCCTTGCGTGCTCGAGTTCAAGCTTCCGCCACTGACCGAGTAAAGAACGCCTTGATCCGAGATGGCAAAGAGATTGCCCCCAACAATCTCGATTCCAGTAATCGTGCCCCCAAGTCCGAAACCACCACTGGTCAGTGCACTGCTGTTGACGACACCCGCGTTGAGCAAGGTGTTCAGTGTGGTACCCGCGGCTTGAGTGCTATCAAGAAAGGCACCGACCTGAGCATCAACAATCCGTACCGATCCTCCCTGAGCCGTCGCCACAACCGACGCGTTGAGATCCGGTGTCGCTGAGACGGTGTTGATCGCTGCAGCGATGCGCTGGGCCAGAACGGCTCCAGTGTCCGTCGGCAGCAGCGTGATCGGTCGGTTACCGAAAGTAACATCATCATCACCGACCAGAAACAGACCTTCATCGAGAGCAACACCGGATGTGGTTAGTGTCACGGTGGTTGCTTCAGGCAATGCCAATTGATTGCCCGCGGCGGAGACTGGAATCCCATTCGCAACCAGTTGCTCGGCAATCGATTGAGTGAACGTCTCGGGCGTGGCAGCACGATCAAAAGTCAGTGCGGTGTTGCCTGAACCAACGCTCGCAGGATTCGTTGTGAACACAAATGTCTCTGGCACTTCACCCGGCAGTGTCACCGTGAGCGCTTGGCCATCGACAATCACAGCCGGGTCTTGAACGAACAATGTAAAACCTTGATTCAGTTCAAACGTCACACTGTTTGTGCCGTCAGTGACCGTGAATGCATCACCGTCAAACAGTGTTGCCACGGATCGACCGGCCGAATTGACGATCGTTGCGTCAGACAAACCCAATTGCGTGAATCCAGACGGTGGCAGATCCGTGTCAATCTGCCCAATCTCACGCGGTCCCGTTCCTGCTCCTGAATTAACGGGCGTAATCGGTGCCGTCAAATCAGGGTTTGCGTTCCCCAAAAACTGAAATTGCCCATTGAACGTGGGGCCAAGAATCTCACCCGTTGCTGTATTGAAGCTGTACAGAATGTTGTCGTCGTACTGCAACAATCCGGCGTTATTAACCCCATTGAAGACGCGATTACCCGGGCGATTTCCAACCAGAAAACCTTGGTTCGCGTTACCACCAAACGTCCGGATCGAAATGGCTTCCACATCCAGACCGTCGTCACTGGCAACTTCAAGTGTCTGGTTGGGGTCACGAACGACGACGTCATCCAATGTGATCGTTTCAATCTCATCACTATGGAATGTAGTAATGCCCGACAGCCCGACCTCAGTCAGCTCCGCATCAGCGGTGTTGATGCGCTGATAAGCAAACGCTGCATCGCCAGTTTCCCCGCCTTGCAGTCCGGTGTACGCAAACAACTCTCCATTAGCCGTGAATGCCACATCGTTAATCTCATCACCAAACTGACCCACGGTGCCATAGGTCGCACCCGTAAATGGATTCAATAATACGAGGGCCGATGAGGTGTTGGCATAAACGAGAACATCATCCAACGAGTATTCGATGATGGACTCATCGTCGAATAGAACGGGTATTTGTGGCCCACCAAACGTTCCGGGGAAGAAGTCATCCCCCTCAAAACGTTCTTCTGCGATTCGCTGAATGGAGTCAATCGGCTCCAGACGAAGCAGCGGATTAAGCGAATCACGATTGGTGAATTGGTCAAGATTGGCGGGGCCACGCTGCTGATTTGAAACTGCGACGTAGTACGTTCCCTCGGGCAATTCGGCACTTCCGATGAATGGATCGCCCGTCCCGGCTGATCCGCGTGATAAATCGGCGTTGGAGGTATTGCCCGGAGCTCGCTGATCGTCGGCAACATTGCTATCGCCCCCAATCAGTATCAGTGCACCGTTCGCATCAAAGACATACAGCGCTGTGTCGGCGCGTCCGAGACCGTCGGCGTAGTCAATATCGAAGACCGTGGCCAGGTAGAGCTCGGCACCGTCGCGAGTTAGTT
>JBCCJB010000282.1:0-5739 GCA_039028015.1 Planctomycetota bacterium | reverse complement strand
CTCTTGATGAGCCGAACCGCAACTGACCCTTCGTGTTCCCTCATCATGTTCGCGTTTGTGACATGTCACGCCACGCATACGTGTCGCGCTGGTGACCAGCAGTGTTGTCTCGGCCATGCCGTAACACGGGCAGAATGCCCGGCGATCAAATCCAACAGACTCAAATCGATCTGAAAAGGCATCGATCACGTCCGCATCAATCGGCTCAGCGCCATTGAAAGCAACTTGCCATCGCGACAAGTCCAGCCCATCAAGGTCCGCATCGTCAATCTCGTCAACGCACAATCGATAGGCGAAATTGGGGCCGCCCGAAATGGTGCCGCCAAAGTCGGCCAGTGCTCGCAGCCATCGCACCGGCGACTGTAGGAAATCGATCGGCTTCATCAACGTAAGCGAAGCACCCAAGTAAAGCGGATGCAGAACATTGCCAATCAGTCCCATGTCGTGATGCGGTGGCAACCAACCAACCACGGCGTCATGAACATCGCTCACGAAGCTTGACTGGATCAGCGATTGGTTGTGAACCAGATTGCCATGCGTGACCGCAACACCCTTGGGCGTTCCCGATGACCCTGACGTGTACTGCAGAAAAGCAATGTCATCAGAATTAATCGACGTTGGTCGCACCTGGGCAGCATTCGCGTCGTCGATCGCTTCGATCGATTGCCACTGAACCGACGGGTCCACGTTGGATGCCATCCGGCCGTTGGATGATGACATCATTTCGGTCAGCGATGCATGGGCGAGAATCAGTCGCGCACCACTGTCGGCTAAAATCGCGTGCAGCCGTTCGCTTCGCTGTGGACGACGCGGTGGGTAGGCGGGAACCGCAATCGCACCGGCGCGAAGACAACCCAAATAAGCCGCGATGTAATCCAAACCCGCAGGCATTGCGATCACAACGCGAGGAGGCATCACGGACGTCGTGTCGCCTAGCTTGGTCTGAAGAAACCCCGCAACGCGGTCCGCATGCCATTGAGTTTCGCGATAGGACCACTCGCGACAGACCCATTTCCGAGATGCCGCTGTGTCGGGAGTGATCTCTCGATACAGCAACGCGTCCGGCTGGTCCGCCGCCAACGCGGCCAACCGGGCAACCAACGTCATGTTGGGAATGGGTCTTTTGTAGGGCATAGGCATTCTGGGAGGATTTTAACGCGATTGTTTGCCCGTCGAGGGGTTTATGCCATCCCATCTCCCCAACGGTTGCGACTTTAATTCGAAAATGTCGCAATCCTCGGCCAGTCAATGCCGAAAAAGAGGGCGTTTAAAACATCGCATCTTCCCCAAATTGCCAATTAGGTCGATCATGCCGAGTTCTTGCGTGACCCCTGAATTCGATAAAGGCATGAGAACTTTGGTCACCGGTGCGGCCGGATTCATCGGTCGGCGTCTTGTGAAGCAGTGCCTAAGCCTTGGTGATGAGGTCACCGCGGTCAGCCATTTCCGTTCGTCTTCACCCGAAACGCTGGGCAAATGGTTGCATGATCAGCTACCTGAAAAGTCAGATTGGCCCCTACGATTGGTTGCCGCTGATATTCGCGACGCCGCGGCCATGAAGGACGCGATGACATCCATTGATCGCGTTTTTCATCTCGCAGCGGCGGTGGCGACGGGCCGTCCGAGCGATAGCCAGTCGATCAATGTCGATGGTACGGACATCCTGGCAACGGCGGCCGCGCGATCATCCCGCCCCACTTTGGTCTTTGTCTCTTCACTGGCCGCGGCCGGGCCACGTGAAATTGCGATTGATGAAACGGCACCCTGTCACCCGATTTCACAATACGGTCGCACCAAGTACGAAGCTGAACGATCGCTAAAGAAATGGTCAGCGGAATTGCCGATCACGATCGCGCGACCACCGTGCGTATTTGGGCCTGGCGATCGTAATTTGCTCGCGCTCTATCAAACCGTCGCGCGTGGCTGGAACGTGGTGCTGTCAAAAACGTTCGCCTATTCCTACATCAGCGTTGATGACTTGGTGACCGGATTGATCGCGGCAGCCAACGATGGCGACAGAATCAATCAACAAGTCTTCACGGACGGGTCTGATAATGCGGGTGTCTACTACCTTACTGATCCACAGCCACTTACGTTCCCGCAACTGGCTGACATGATCGGATCATCGATTGGTCGTGAGCATGTTCGACACGTCAAGATTCCCAATGTGATGGGCTTTGCGTTGGGCAAATTTGGTGATCTTGCGTTGACGATGACGGGTCGCAAAGTCTTTTTGAACTCGGATAAGATTCGCGAAGGTGTTGGCGGTTCATGGATCTGCCGAGGCGATCGGGCCAAACGCGAACTAAACTTCGCACCCGCACGGTCGCTTCGTGTCAGGATTGATGAGACGACGGCGCATTATCGCGATGTCGGCTGGATATGACGACAAGTCAGGTCGTGTTGGTTTCCACTTTGATTTGAGATGCCATGCAGTTTTTTACAATGTCGTTGCGGAATGTTTTCCGTCGACCGCTCCGTAGTAGTTTGACGTTGATCGCGGTCGGTCTTGCCGTGTGTGCGGTCGTTTCGCTGGTCGGCATCGCAACAGGCTTTCGCGATACGTTCATGGATTTCTATCAAGGTGCCGGTGTTGATCTGTTGGTCGTTCGATCGGGCAGCGCTCGGCGTCTCACCAGCACGCTGGACGAATCGCTCGGAGACAAAATTGCCGCGATTGATGGCGTCGCCGATGTGATTCCGGGTTTGGCTGATGTGGTGTCGTTTCCCGATGATGGTTTGTACGTCGTGCCTGTGAGCGGTCTGGAACCGGAGACGCAGGTCTTTGACGCGATGGAACCAATCAGCGGACGGCGATTGCTCAAATCAGACACTAATGCGGTCATGGTCGGTGTCACGTTAGCGGGAAGTTTGGGAAAGGAAACTGGCGATACGCTGGACGTCGTTGATGGTGAGCCTTTCGAGATCGTCGGTGTGTTTGAAAGTTTTAACGTTTTGCAAAATGGCTCATTGGTCGTTTCCACGCCGCAGCTGCAACGCTTGATGGGTCGTGAAGGTGAGGTGTCCGGATTCAGCATTTTGATGACCGACGCGACCGATTCGGCTGCGATGGATCACATCATAAGCGAGGTTGAATCGCTCGAATCGGAAATCAAGGTTCGACCCACACAGGAACACGTTGAATCGCTGTCGGAGATTCAGCTTGCCGTTGCGATGGCTTGGTTGACATCCACGGTCGCCACGTTGATTGGTGCCGTTGGCGTGCTCAACACGATGTTCATGTCGATTCAAGAACGAACGCTTGAGATTGGACTGTTGCGTGCGGTGGGTTGGACACGCCGACGAGTGGTTTCAATGATTCTGACCGAAGCGATGCTGCTCAGTGCGATGGGTGCGCTCGCTGGCATCGCGGTGGCCTATGGTTTGGTGAACCTGCTGACCAAGATGCCAGCGGTCAACGGTCTGATCGAGGGCAAGATCAGCGTGTGGGTCGTTGCACAAGGGATCCTCATAGCGCTTGTCGTCGGTCTGATCGGTGGCTGCTTGCCAGCCGTCGTCGCGTCGAAGATGTCACCCAATGAAGCGCTCCGGCGTTAACCTTTCCACGCCGGTTGATAACTGAGTCCCAGATTGATGATCCGCTGTAGCAATTGTTCGTAGTCGACGCCAATCGTTTCGGCGGACTCAGCGAAGTCCTCGCCGTACTCAATGTTGGGGTTGGCATTGGCTTCGATGACGTAGATGTCACCATCGGGTGTAAGCCGCAGATCCATTCGCCCATAACCGGACATGCTTAGGGAGCGATACACACGTTTGCAAAGCTGGTTGAGTTTGGTGTGCGTGGCCGCGTCGAGACCTTGCGCCGCCTGCGTGATGATCTGGTGCTTCTCTTGATATTTTCGATTCCACTTCACACGTCGTGTTGCAATGCGAGCCATATCCGCAGGCATTTTGCCAAAGTCCATTTCCCAAGCGGGAAAGGTTTGCAGTCGATCATTGCCAATCACACCGACATACAGTTCGCGACCGTCGATGTACTGTTCGGCGATCGCATCGTCATCGATTTTTTCATGGATGAATTGGACTCGTTCAATCAATGCCTCGTCGTTGTGCACGATTGATGCTTGCGAGATTCCAAATGAAGCGTCTTCGACGTTTGATTTGACAAACAGTGGAAACGTCAGCCGTTTTGGCCGTCGCACCGATCGACCTCGTGGAAACACGGCAAATCGAGGCGTTGGGACCCGATGGTAAGTCAACAGTTTTTTTGAAAGCGCTTTGTCTTTGCTGAGCAATAATCCGCGTGGGTTGCAGCCCGTGTATGGCTGCTGCATCAATTCCAGATAGCTGATGATCGCAAAGTCATAGGTCACCACGCCATGAAATTCTTCCAGCAACATGAACGTGATGTCAGGTTTGAAATCATGGATCGCACTGCGAATCACCGTCAAATCGCTATACACACCTAGTGGCAGCACCTCGTGACCGAGACTACGCAATGTTTCGCAAACGTCGTATTCGGCTTTCCAGTCGTCAAGCTCTTTTTCGGAGACACCTTCGAGTGATTCCGGAGGCACATGACCTTCGCGGACCAGTACAAGCACGCGACGCTTGGGCATATTTGATTTTGGTTTGGGATAGTTGAATCCGGTCGCGTGTTAGATCGCGACGCGTTGACGTCCTTGGTGCATGAAATTGGTCGTTCGCACGGCGACCAGAATCATCGCGTCTCGTTTGACTTCTTCGACCGTACCGCCAAGCCGAAGTTTGAGTTCGCGGCAACGTTCGATCATCTCCTGAATCACTTGATCAATCGTGTAGCTGTACTGGCCGGTCCAACGCGCGACAACCCGTCGCAATTCAGCACGAATTCGCGTGAGGAATGCTGCCGCCGTTGGGCTGCGTTTGTGATTGGGATCGCCGGTGAACAAACGACGCAGATCGGCATCGTACACGCTGGGATGATTCAGCCCGTAGTGTTCACGCTTGGCGGTGTAATGCTCGCGTAGTGTTTTGCGAAGCCGTGATAACGGATCGGTCGTCTTGCGGCTGTGCACGGCAGGACGTTTGCCCGCCAGTTCACTCATCCAAGCATCCATTTGCCGAAGCTTTTCGATCGCGGGCCAATCCTTGTACTGTGCTCGCCATCGCGACCCCGGACGTAGCCAAACCGCAAAAGTCTCAGCGAAATCTTCAAGCGGATGCGCCTGGGCGTACCACATTTCCAGATGCAGGACATAGTCTCGGCTGCCGGGGCGCGGTTGATAAGTGTCGTGATAAGGCTGGGACGGTTTTCCAAAGAGCCGCTTGTACCGCGACCGGCGCCGCAGTCGATACGCGGTGTCGATCGCGTGTCCCGCCTCGTGGCGAAGAATCTTCATGCACGACAGTCGAGTTCCGCCCTCAACTTCGAGCAACATTTTTCGCTCGAGCCGCATCAATCGTGGGTGAGCCAGATAGAACGGAATGGCGATCCCGGGAATCCCGTCGGGTGAATACCAGTCGTCCGAAAGCCAGCAATGAGGTCGAAATCGCAGCCCTCGCTGCTGCAATTCATCATGCAGCTGATCGACGTGCGGCTGCAGCGAGCTGGTCGCCAATTTGACATTCAGATCACAAAACCGCATGTCGAGCAGTTGATCGTCAGTCAATTTCGATAGGGTCAGTTTCTCCGCAGCCATGACGGACGCGAGTTTATTTCATGCACGCCCGATTACAAACATCGGTTACAGTTACTTCTTGGTCGTCTACTTCTTGGTCGTCAGTGGGATTTCTATT